>NZ_CP073011.1:4500000-4761851 GCF_018075365.1 Virgibacillus pantothenticus | reverse complement strand
ACAGGAGTTCACTCCTTTCTAATTAAAATGTGGTTCGTTCATTGATGAGGGATATACATATAGATTTTTAGTCCTGCCATTAGTCTAATTGAATAGTAGAGATTACTGATGTCATCGTACACATGACAGAAAAAGCCTCTCTCAATCTATAAGTGCATGTTCAAAAAAGCAGAAAAAAGGAAAGTGCAGTCCATTGTCAGTTCTTATGGAGGGTATACCAATCTCCGCGCAACTGAATAATGAAGTACAATCATAGTTCCTTTTAACACGCTTTAGAACAAATCTCTAATAAGATGGAAAGGCATATCAAAATCCAATATAGCAATCTGCGAGCATGTGGATAATTGCGAACAGTAAACAATAGGATAAAGTGCATTTATAAACGATATCCACACACTTGTTGATAACCTTATGAACGATGCTGTTTATAAGTATCCACATCTTATCCACAATCTGTGAATAAGTGTGATTTCTATTTTTTATTTTCACAGGTTAAACACAAATATAATACCAGAAAAAAGTAAGAAGTGCAATGGCTTTTCGACACTTATCCACAAAGTCCATAGCTTGTAGACAATTTTTATCCACACCACTATATTTTGTGAATGATTTGTCGATAATTGTTGTGGATAGAAAAAAATAAAAGAAAAATCACTAACAAGGGGTGTGGATATCTTTCTTCTTGTGCGTGTCCTATAAATAATAAAACTCTGTAAAGATGAGAATCCCCAAAAACAGTAGATATTCGTGAAGACTCTCGAAAATGAAATACATATTTTCTCCTTGCGATGTTTCGTTGATTTAGCCTCTGTTGTGGGAGAACAGGGAGCGGTAAATCCGATAGAAGCAGTTTCTTGCTTGCGAGAAAGCTAAGGTCTTGCTTCGAAAAACGAGTGTATATCCACTCCAAGAGGTTGAGAAGTGATCATTCTAAACTTACTTTTCTTAAATTAGCTTTAATAGCGAGAAATTGTAGTAGCTACGTAAATATTTAGCACATACGATTTTTAAGAACAAGTTGACAGATACACTTATTTTTACGTATAATTACAAAGACTGTCTGATGACGGCTTAAGAAATGGAAAGAATTCATCCCTTAGGGAGGTGCAAGATAAATGAAAAGAACGTTTCAACCAAATAATCGTAAACGTAAAAAAGTACATGGCTTCCGTACACGCATGAGCACAAAAAATGGACGTAAAGTAATTGCTCGTCGTCGTCGTAAGGGTAGAAAAGTCTTGTCAGCATAGGCCACTGAAAATCAGTGGTCTTTTTTCCATGTAACAGGAAAAAATTTTATACAATGAAGTCTATTTGTTTGATGAGAGAGATATGTATGTTTGAAGAATAACAATGCAGTGTGGAAATTTACTGTTACCGAAAGCTTGGTGCTAGCCAAGTTTTCTTTAACAATAAAGAAAATCCGTTTACATTTAATTTTTGAACAGCCTATGGAAAAGCATACTTTTGTGTAAGATAATAATATTGGAAAAGATTGCGCCTTACATATATGAGTTAGCTGTAGTCAAGCAGATGAAGTGTTTATTGTAGTAAAGGTGATCACGTTGAGGAAAGAATTTCGAATTAAAAAAAATAATGATTTTCAATATGCGTTTAAAGCGGGGAAATCCTTTGCAAACCGGCAGCTCGTCATCTATTATGTGAAGAGAGAGGGGCAGACGCATTTTCGGATCGGGCTTTCCGTTGGTAAAAAAATTGGCAATGCGGTGACCAGAAATCGCATTAAGCGATATTTACGACAAGCTTTTTTTGAATTACAACATGACATTGCTTTTCCGTATGATATCGTCATTATTGCCAGACAACCAGCGAAGCAAATGACTTATTTGGAAATAAAAAAAAGTTTAACACATTTATTATATAAGGAACAATTGTTAAAAAATCAATAAAATTGATATAGAATCTTCCTTTTATTTAAGTTAAAATAACGGTAGGTAAGAGAAGAACTTGTCTTGTATGGAGTTAGGAGGAAATGTGTTGCGTAAAAAGTTTTGGTTGCTAGTAGGTCTTATAGGTTTACTGGCAATTTTATCTGGTTGTACAGAAGTAAATGAACCAATTACGAAGGAAAGTGAGGGAATTTGGAATTCTTACTTCGTTTATCCAATTTCTTGGCTTATCACCTATTTTGCTGAATTATTTAATAACAATTATGGATTGGCGATTGTGGTTGTAACGATCATGGTTCGTTTACTATTGTTACCGTTAAATGTGAAGCAGCTAAAAAGTTCTAAGGCGATGCAAGATATTCAGCCTAAGATAAAGGAACTACAGCAGAAATATAGTTCTAAGGATGCGAATACTCAGCAAAAATTACAACAAGAAACGATGGCATTATTTCAAAAGCATGGTGTTAATCCACTTGCAGGTTGTTTGCCCATTTTCATACAAATGCCGATTTTAATCGGCATGTACCATGCTATTATGCGAACAGAATCGATTAAAACAGGAAGCTTCTTATGGTTTGAATTAGGTTCACCTGATCCCTATTATATTTTACCGCTGATTGCCGGAGGGGCAACATTTCTACAGCAAAAGCTTATGATGGCAGGAAGTCCGGCAGCACAAAATCCACAGATGATGGTAATGTTATATGTGATGCCGATTATGATTACGGTCTTTGCTATTTTCTTCCCAGCTGCATTAGCGTTATACTGGGTAGTAGGTAATATCTTTATGGTTGCTCAGACGTTATTTATCCGTAAGCCGATGATGGCTGCAAATAATGGAGGAGACAAAAAGTGAGAGAAATAACTGCTAGTGGACAAACAGTTGATGAAGCGGTCCAGGCAGCATTAGAGCAGTTAAAAACAACCAGGGACCACGTTGAAGTTAATGTCATTGATGAAGGAAAAAAAGGATTGTTTGGTGTATTTGGTACCAAACGTGCTTACGTTAAAGTAAGAATCGTGGAAAACCAAATTGAAAAAACAGAAAAATATTTGAAGCAAATCATGAAACAGATGAACGTTTCCGCAACGGTTCGTACAACTGTCGTAGACAATCATGTAACATATGAAGTGACTGGCGATGATATTGCTGTATTAATCGGAAAACGAGGTCAGACGTTAAATGCATTGCAATATTTATTGCATTTAGCAATGAATAAAAGTGGCACTGAATTTTATACAGTTACTTTAGATGCGGAAGGATATCGCAGTCGTCGCAAAGAAACGTTGGAAGCATTGGCCAAAAAAATGGCTGATAAAGCAGTTCGTTTAAATAGAAAAGTGGCTTTAGAGCCAATGCCTGCTTTTGAGAGAAAAATCATTCATAATGTATTGCAAGAAAATGAAGCAATAACCACGTATTCCGATGGTCATGAACCACATCGGCATATCGTTATACAACCATAATATAACATTCGTAAATCCTATCTAGTGTACAACATGCTAGGTAGGATTTTTTATCCCGTATATAAGGTGCTGTAAGATTCCCGCTTCAGGAGTTGGATAATCTGTACTATAACAAGTCTAAGTGAGCTAAATACCTATTCGTTCGGAGGCCTTTAGCTCATACCATACGGTACTAACCATCAGTGGGAGATTAATGAACTCCCGCTGTATAGGAACCTATAAAATGAGTTGCTTGTGGATAATGAAATAACCGACTAGCATCGTCCGGCTTCATCGCTCAGCAACGATGCGACTTTAGAAATGCGCCCTACGATAAGGCCTCATCGGTTCGTCTCTAAGAGGAAGACCGACTAAAAACAGGCTTGCCGCCCAGACGTCGGCATACCCCTGTTTTAGTGGCATGACTCCTTTACCCCGGATATAAGGTGCTGTAGACTCCCACTTTAAGAATGGTGAGCTGAAAGTCGAAGCGGGAGGTAACAGCACCTAAATCCCCGATTCGTTCAACTAACAATCAGCAGGGATGAGGAAAACCCCGCTGATTGAAGGTTCACTTTATCTTTAGTTGATTCGTTCCATTCGCTACGTTGCTAAACGGGTGCCCTGCGCCTTTGTTCAAGGTGTTAGGTCATACCCAACGCAGTACTAATCCGGAATAAAAAAAACCCTCTTTAACTCTATCTAATTGAAATTTTCCCGTTATCACAAACACTTTGAATAAGAATTTTTAGATGAAAGTAAATTCTATACGTATTTGGTTGTCCCGTTAATATGTTGCTGTGGAAAAGTCGTATTGATATACGATATCCACATGTGAATAACTATTAAATGAATGGGAAAGAAAAATAGGTTGTGGATAACTTTATTTTGTGATATTCTGTTAAGTTAGTGACGATAAAAAAACGCACTTAAAATAGATATCATATTAACAGGTTGGAGGTGATTCGTAAATGGAAACAGATACAATTACTGCTATCTCTACACCGATTGGTGAGGGGGCAATCGCAATTGTTCGATTAAGCGGTCCTGAGGCTATTTCCATCACAGCTAATGTTTTTAAAGGGAAAAATTTATTTGATGTGCCTTCACA
The DNA here is from genome assembly GCF_018075365.1 of Virgibacillus pantothenticus. GTDB lineage: Bacteria > Bacillota > Bacilli > Bacillales > Amphibacillaceae > Virgibacillus > Virgibacillus pantothenticus. The sequence goes on along the minus strand of NZ_CP073011.1, from coordinate 4,757,384 downwards.
TACGATTCATTATGGAAAAATTATCGATCCCGAGACAAATGAAATTGCTGAAGAAGTAATGGTTTCTGTCATGCGCGCACCGAAAACATTTACACGTGAAGATGTTGTTGAAATTAATTGTCATGGTGGAATGGTCGCTGTCAACCGTGTGCTGGAAATCATTTTAAGTAAAGGAGCTCGGTTGGCTGAACCAGGTGAATTTACGAAACGTGCTTTTCTGCATGGGAGAATTGATTTATCACAAGCAGAAGCAGTGATGGATTTAATTCGCGCTAAAACAGACAAAGCGATGTCAGTTGCATTAAAGCAGATGGATGGGCGATTATCCGCACTCATTCGACGTTTACGTCAGGATTTACTGGAAACAGTGGCACATGTTGAGGTAAACATCGATTACCCAGAATACGATGATGTCGAAGAAATGTCACATGATATGATGCGTACGAAGACGAAAGAAGTGCATCAGGAAATTGTGGAGCTGCTGCAAGTGGCGAAGCAAGGGAAAATTTTACGAGAAGGTCTGGCTACAGCTATTATTGGCAGGCCAAATGTTGGCAAATCGTCGCTTATGAATACGCTTGTCCAAGAAAATAAAGCAATTGTTACAGAAATTCCCGGAACGACTCGCGATATTATTGAGGAGTATGTTAGTGTAAGAGGTGTTCCGTTACGCTTAGTTGATACAGCTGGTATTCGTGAGACGGAGGATATTGTTGAAAAAATTGGTGTAGAGCGTTCCCGCCAAGTGTTAAAAGAGTCGGATTTAATCTTATTTGTGCTTAATTATAATGAGGCATTATCAGACGAAGATGATAAGCTATTTCAAGCAATTCAAGACTTGGATTATATTGTTATTATTAATAAAACGGATTTAGAACAGAAACTGAATCTAGCTCGCGTTGAAGAGCTGGCTGCGGGAAAGCCAATTGTTACTACCTCCTTAATTAAAGAAGAAGGTGTTCATGAACTAGAAGAAGCCATTGCGAAAATCTTTTTCGCTGGAGATATCGATACAGGTGATCTCACTTATGTGTCGAATGTCCGGCATATCCAATTACTCAAACAGGCAAAACAAGCGTTAGAAGATGCAATGGAGGGCTTAGAACTTGGGTTGCCATTAGATATCGTGCAAATAGATGTGACCAGAACGTGGGAATTATTAGGTGAAATCATCGGGGATACAGCAAGTGACAGCCTCATTGATCAGCTATTCTCACAATTTTGTTTAGGAAAATAATTTACTCTAATATTAGAAAGGATGAGACCAATGACTTATGATGCAGGACATTATGATGTAGTCGTGGTCGGTGCAGGACATGCAGGTGTGGAGGCTGGACTTGCAGCTGCAAAAATGGGAGCAAAAACATTAATGCTCACGTTAAATTTGGATATGATTGCGTTTATGCCATGCAATCCTTCTATTGGCGGACCTGCCAAAGGGATTGTCGTGCGTGAAATTGATGCTCTAGGTGGTGTCATGGGTAAAGTAATTGATAAAACGCATATTCAAATGCGCTTATTGAATACAGGAAAAGGACCTGCAGTGCAAGCTCTTCGTGCGCAAGCAGATAAACCTTTATATATTAAAGAAATGAAAAAGATCATTGAAAATGAGAAGAACATTACGTTGCGCCAAGGAATGGTGGATCGGTTAATTATTGAAGACGGTGTTTGTAAAGGGGTTATTACGGAAACAAATGCTGCGTACAGTGCAGAAACAGTCATTATAACAACTGGAACGTTCATGCGCGGAAAAGTCCTTATGGGTGACTTGGAATATGAAAGTGGACCAAATAATCAACGACCAACGATTAAATTATCCGAAAACTTGGAGGAACTGGGATTTGAAATCACTCGATTTAAAACAGGTACACCTCCACGAGTAAATAGTCATACGATCGATTATTCAAAAACGGAAATACAACCAGGCGATGAGACTCCGCGCAGCTTTTCGTACGAAACAACAGAATATATTACGGATCAAATCCCATGCTGGTTAACGTATACGAATGAATTTACCCATCAAATCATAAATGAAAATCTGTCTCTTTCCGCTATGTATTCAGGAATGAAAAGGGGAACAGGTCCTAGATACTGTCCGTCCATTGAGGATAAAATTGTTCGCTTCAATGATAAGCCCCGTCACCAAATTTTCCTAGAACCAGAAGGAAGAGATACGGAAGAAGTGTATGTACAAGGATTGTCTACTTCTCTACCTGAATCCATTCAGCATAGCATAGTAAGAAGTGTGGAAGGATTGGAAAATGCAGAAATTATGCGAGCAGGCTATGCCATTGAATATGATGCGATCGTACCGACACAGCTATGGCCAACATTGGAAACAAAGAAAATACCTGGATTATTTACAGCAGGGCAAATTAATGGCACATCAGGCTATGAGGAGGCTGCTGCACAAGGAATTATGGCTGGTATTAACGCGGCTGCAAAGGTGCTTGGTAAAGACCCAGTTATTCTAGACCGCTCACAAGCTTATATAGGCGTGCTGATTGATGATTTGGTGACAAAAGGGACCAATGAGCCGTATCGATTGTTAACGTCACGTGCAGAGTATCGTTTGTTGCTTAGACATGATAATGCAGACTTACGCATGACCGAATTGGGATATAAGCTTGGTTTAATATCGGAAGAGCGCTATGCTGCATTTACAGAGAAATACCGTTTAGTAGAAGAAGAGAAGAAAAGGCTGCAAAAATTAGTGATTAAGCCTTCAACGGAAGTAAATGCATATTTAGAAACAGCAGGCGCTTCACCAATGAAAGAGGCGGTCAAAGCGTATGATCTATTAAAACGTCCAGAGCTTTCATATGATCTATTAGCACCTATTATTGATGCTGATCCATCGCTTCCACATGAAGTTACCGAGCAAGTTGGTATTCAAATTAAATATGAAGGATATATTAAAAAAGCGAATGATCAAGTAGCACGCATGTTGAAGATGGAAGAAAAGAAAATACCGGAAGATATTGATTATGATGCGATTAGTGGCATTGCTACTGAAGCAAAAGAAAAGCTGAAAACAGTTCGTCCGCTATCCGTTGGTCAAGCTTCACGTATTTCAGGTGTAAACCCAGCTGATATTTCGATCTTAGTTGTTTATATTGAACAGGGAAATATATCTCGGTTAGCGAATTAAAATGATAACAAGCAGATTTAGTTTGTAGCTAAGTCTGCTTGTATCTACATAAGGAGTATGAACATGAACCCGGAACAGTTTTTTCAAGCTATGCAAGAAAAAGGAATTCAATTAAACGTGCATCAAAAAGAACAATTTTCCATATATTTCACCACATTAATTGAATGGAACGAAAAAATTAACTTAACTGGATTAACTGCTGAAGACGATGTTTATTTAAAGCATTTTTATGATTCACTCAGTGCAGCTTTTTACTTTGATTTTACGAAGGTTCAATCCGTCTGTGATGTTGGAGCTGGTGCAGGTTTTCCAAGTATCCCACTGAAAATTTGCTATCCGCACTTGCAAGTAACCATTGTGGATTCATTAAAAAAGCGAATTGGTTTTTTGAATCAATTATCAGTGGCCTTATCTTTAGAAAATGTTGCTTTTTATCATGACCGTGCGGAGAACATGGGTAAAAATGCATCTTTTCGCGAGTCTTTTGATTTGGTTACTGCTAGAGCGGTTGCCCGTATGTCTGTATTAAGCGAACTTTGTTTACCACTTACAAAAAAACAGGGAACTTTTTTGGCAATGAAAGGTGCAAAAGCAGGGGAGGAGATAGAGTTAGCTAAACCTGCGATTGAAGTGCTTGGTGGAGAGTTAAAACAAATGCATACGTTTACGTTGCCTCATGAGGATAGTGAGCGTTCCATTATTGAAATTTATAAAGCCCGAAAAACGCCTAAAAAGTATCCAAGAAAAGCAGGGCTACCGAATAAGGAACCAATGGAGTAGCTTAGACATGTAATGGCACTTTTATTTAGTTAATAGACAAGAAATAGGCATATTCTTTCTGCAAAAAATATGATAAAATGAAGACAACGTATGCCTCGACGGAATACTATTTGAACATTACGCTAGCAGTTTGCTGCTGCGTTTTTTCTTATATAGTAGAAATATGGCTTTGGATACAGATCCTTTTGATAGACGTGAATTCTAAGTGGAAGATAAAAGCAATGATGCTATTTTTCTTTAAAAATCATTATATATGAATTCTTGATTTGGTTGACGCATTGTTGCACGTTCTGTTATGTTGAAGCGCCATATAATTTGTATGCAGTAAAAAACTTAGATTTTAGCTCCTTCTAAATAAATGAAAGAATGGATGCGCAAATATAAAAATAATTAGTTACCCGTTTATCCCGTATATAAGGTGCTGTTAGACCCCCACTTTAGGAGTTGGATAATCTTGCAACAAAGTCTGAGGGAGATAACAGCACCTAAATGCCCGATTCGTTCATCTAATCAGTGGGTTATGAATGAACTCCCCACTGATTGAAGATTCACTTTATTTATAATATATAAAGACGATCAAAAGGAATAGTGAAATGAATTATTTGAATGAATACCCACTATGAATTTTGCTTACCCAATAACAGGCATCGTTCATCACCTCATACGGGTAAATCATTATTGATTTATATGAGCCTTTCCTATGCTATAATATTCATAGTTATTCCATATAAAATGTTCCACGTGAAACATTTTATATTTTATACATAGATAAGATTATAAAAGTATATTAGAGGTGGTGTGGGATTATGGTGAAGCCCTTTAACCGTTTTTTTGGAATAGGCGATAAGTCTGAACAGGAAGTTGATTCTGGTTCAGAAATTGATATTCATTCCAATGAAGTAATACAGATCCCTGTTAAAAATATAGAACCTAATCGATATCAGCCCAGGTCCATTTTTAGTGAAGAGAAAATAAAGGAACTTGCTCAAACAATTCAAACCCATGGAATGATACAGCCTATCATTGTTCGTCGTTTAGAAGAAACGGAGCAAGAGGAGCAAAAGTATGAGATTATCGCTGGAGAACGGAGATGGCGTGCAGTTGATTCATTAGGCTGGGAAAATATTTCAGCGATTGTTAAAGAGATGACCGATACAGAAACAGCTTCGGTAGCACTGATTGAGAACTTGCAGCGTGAAGAATTAACTGTTATCGAAGAAGCAACGGCGTATGCACAATTGCTTGAACTTCATTCCTTAACGCAAGAAGCTCTGGCACAACGATTAGGGAAAAACCAATCAACCATAGCGAATAAGCTTCGTTTGCTAAAGTTACCTCAGGCTGTTCAGGAAGCGTTGTTAGGAAAGTATATTACAGAAAGACATGCGCGTGCACTCATTAAATTAAATGATGAAGAGCAACAAGTAAAGCTATTACAGGAGATCATTCAAAACGAATTAAATGTAAAACAAACAGAAGATAAGATTGCTAAAATAAGTGAAAAACAACAAAAAAAACCAAAAAAGAAGACAGTTAAACGAAAGGGATTTAATAAAGATATTCGGATTGCTATGAATACGATACGCCAATCATTAAATATGGTTTCTGATACGGGAGTAAAAGTAGAGTCTGATGAGCAGGATCTAGAAGATTACTACCAAATTACAATTAAAATTCCAAAAAAGAAATAATTTATTGCTCTTATAAGCTTTTTAAATTTGTTTGAAAGAAGTGTACAAGTAAAATTAGGTTGTTAGGTTCCCGTGTCTGTATACCCATCTTCGTATTGAAAGATGGGTATTTTACTCGATAATAAATGAATTAACGTAAATGGCAAATTACGAATTGCTAACAAAAATGAAATAAATCCACCATTTTGAAGAAAAAATGATAGAATAGATAGTATATCGTTTTAGGTAGGTGTCAACATGGGAAAAGTAATGTCCGTCGCAAACCAAAAAGGTGGCGTAGGAAAAACAACTTCATCGGTTAATTTGAGTGCTTGTTTAGCACATTTAGGTAATAAAGTTCTTCTTGTAGATGTTGATCCACAAGGGAATGCAACAAGCGGAACAGGGGTTAATAAAGCAGATGTCAAACATTGTATTTACAATGTTCTTGTAGAAGACCTACCTGCTGAAGAAGTTTGTATTCCAACAACTATCGACAACTTAGATATTATACCTGCTACTATACAATTAGCCGGAGCAGAAATTGAACTGGTGCCAACGATTTCCAGAGAAATACGACTTAAAAAAGCGTTGGAAAACCTTAAATCGATCTATGATTATATTATTATTGATTGCCCGCCATCGTTGGGATTATTAACGCTAAATGCATTGACAGCTTCAGATACAGTAATTATTCCAGTTCAATGTGAGTATTATGCGTTAGAAGGGTTAAGCCAATTATTGAATACAATCAGACTTGTTCAAAAGCACCTTAACAAAACACTCATGATTGAAGGGGTGTTATTAACAATGCTAGATGCTCGAACCAATCTTGGGATCCAAGTTATAGAAGAAGTAAAGAAATACTTTCAAGACAAAGTCTATCAAACTATTATTCCAAGAAATGTAAGATTGGGCGAAGCTCCAAGTCATGGTTTGCCGATAATTTCGTATGATGCCAAATCAAAGGGCGCTGAAGTATATCTTGAGTTAGCGAAGGAAGTGATGGCCAATGGCGAAAGGGTTAGGTAAAGGAATTAACGCTTTTTTTCCAGAGGTTGAAGAAAGTCAAGATGATATGATTGAAGAGATTGCAATTGCTGAATGTCGACCAAATCCATACCAACCACGAAAGACATTTCATGCAGATGCGATTGAAGAGTTAAAAGAATCAATTTTAGAATACGGCATTATCCAGCCTTTGATTGTTCGGAAAAGCATTAAAGGTTATGAAATTGTCGTAGGAGAAAGAAGATACCGTGCTGCTAAAGAGGCAGGGTTAGAAAAGATCCCAGTTATTATTAAGGATTTATCTGATAACAAAATGATGGAACTGGCACTATTGGAGAACTTACAACGCGAAGATCTAACTCCAATAGAAGAGGCACACGCTTATGCCAACTTAATGAATGAACTAAAAATTACCCAGGAAGAATTATCAAAACGCTTAGGAAAAAGCCGATCACATATTGCTAATATGGTGCGATTACTTTCTTTGCCAGACTCTGTCATTGCTTATATTAATAATGGAGAGCTTTCAATGGGACATGGTCGTGCAATATTGGGACTTAAGGATAAAACAAAGTTGCAACCATTAATAAAGAAAATCAGGAAAGAGAAATTAAACGTAAGACAGGTAGAAAAGCTGATCGTTCAACTCAATGAAAAACCAGTAAAGAAAAAAGAAAAACCTCAAAAAGATATCTTTCTTCAAGAAAGAGAAACCTTCCTTAGAGAAAGATTTGGTACTGCTGTGACCATTCAACGTGGGAAGCGAAAAGGTAAAATAGAAATTGAGTTTTATAATGATAATGATTTACAGCGTATCATTGATACATTAGAAAATTAAAAGTCAAATAGCTAACAATCAAAAGAATATTAGATAGAATAAATGGATGTACAGGAAACCAAGTCATGTCTTTTCATTTCACTTTTGTTTTACTATCCAATTGTGAACGATCCCTTAAAAATTAAATATGTAATACAACAGGGGAGGGCTGACAATAGTGTCAGTCTTTCATTTTACATAGACTAAAAACATAATTAAGTTTTCATGTTTGTAAAAATTATAAGAAAATGTTCCACGTGAAACATTTATCCCGCATATAAAGTGCTGTAAGACTCCGATGTCAGGAGATGGATAATCTATACTGCAACAAGTCTAAGTGGGAGATAACAGCATCTAAATGCCCTATTTCGTAAGAGGCGTTTAGGTCATACCATTACGGTACTAACAATCATTGGGTGGATGAATGAACCCTCCATTGAATGAAGATTCACTTTATAGAAAGTATGTAGGGGGCGGAGAAAATAGCGCTATACGGTACACTTATCAACGTAGCCTTAATTGTAATTGGAAGCTTCCTTGGGTTAGTATTCACTAAAATTCCCGAAAGATATAAAGAAACAGTCATGCAAGGAATTGGACTAGCTGTAATGCTAATTGGTTTACAAATGGCATTTGTAATGGAGCATATTATTATTGGATTACTAAGTCTATTAACAGGTGCTATAGTAGGGGAATGGCTTCAGTTAGAAAGTGGTTTGGATCGACTAGGAAAATGGGTCGGCAATAAGCTGGGTTCTGAAGAAAACGACAGTCGTGTGTCACAAGGATTTGTTACAGCTTCCTTAATCTTTGTCATCGGAGCAATGTCTATCATTGGGGCATTAGATAGTGGGTTGCGAGGGGATCATGAGGTTTTAATAACAAAAGGAATACTAGATGGGTTTGTCGCTTTAGTATTGACAACAACACTTGGTTTGGGTGTTATTTTATCCGTTTTTCCTGTACTTTTATATCAAGGCTCCATTGCCCTACTTGCTACACAAATTGAAGGGGTCCTACCCGAGAGTACTTTAAACGGTTTCATTACTGAATTAACAGGAGTAGGTGGTTTACTTATTGTAGCAATCGGGCTGAATTTGTTAAATATCACTTCTATAAGAATAGGTAATCTATTACCGGCTATTATAATGGTAGGTGTCATTTACTATGTATACCAATTATTTTTGTAACAAGAAGCAACGTCGTCTCAATCAATAAGACAATGAGTTGAATAGGAATTAACGAAATTGTTTGGGATACCTAAGGAAACTCAGGCATAGAAAAATACAGTCCTCTCTTATTCATATACACATGAGAGCGACTGTTTTTTATTATTAGGTGCTTGTGGATAACGAAATAACCGACTAGTCACGTCCGGATTCATCGCCCAGCAACGATGCGACTTTAGAAATGCGACCTACGATAAGGCATCATCGGTTCGTCACTAAGGGGAAGGCAGACTAAAAACGGGCTTGCCGCTCAGGCATCGGCATACCCCTGTTTTTAGTGGCATGATTCCTTTATCTTTAGTTAATCGTTCCATTCGCTACGTTGCTAAACGGGCGCTTGCGCCTTTGTTCTTAGATAAGAAAGTATAAAATTTGTTGCTTTGGGATAAGGGAATAACTGAATAGCCACGTCCGGCTTCAGCGCCCAGCAACGATGCGACTTCACGAAATCGCCCTCCGATAAGTCATCATCGGTTCGTTACCTCACCGTGATTCCTTTATCTCCGTTGATTCGTTCCATTCGCTACGTTGCTAAACGGGTGCTTGCGCCTTTGTTCCACTATAGGAAAGTATAAGATTTTTTTGGTTTATAGTATAAGAAAAACAAAGGCTTCCGCCATAAGACTTGGCGACAAGCCAAGTTTTTCTAATTAAACTGATACTTTATGGGTAAATGAGACTAGGATGAAATACGAAAACATCCAACGAGGAGTGAACTACATTCCATCCTGATTTTTTACTGCCAAGATGATGTAACATAGATAAGAAAAAATCGCAAGTAACTAACATTGCACATATTTAAGGAGGATATTCAATTATGTCTTAAGTTCTTATCTACTAGCCTTTTCAAAAACACTCCAAAATAGGCCTCTTTTATTTCATCCACTTAATAGGATAAACAAAGAGTTAAATGAATATCCTAAGTATTCTACATCAAATTGGATTGAATATGTTTGGTAATTACAGCAGCAGGCATTCTTTTTCTGTATGTTAAACGTTGATCGACAGCGTCTAAAAGATTGGCAATCGATTTTGCCATCGCCATTACTATTTGTAATCTGGTATTTTGTAAAACGGAATATTCCATAAATCCACTCACATTAACAACCCCAGTTAGGTGAACATCCCCTATAGCAGGGAGGGCTTTGTTTAATGCTGCACCTGGTTTTATAGCTCCTGTACCAGCAATAACTTTTCCTACAGAATGCTGCTTTCCTAAACAGGCGTCAATAGCGATAATAAATGGATGGCGATAGGTTGCTTCAATTTGATGGATGTATTCGGTCAAATTGACAGCATGAACAGGGTTATCCAGTGTACCATAAACAGATATATGCCTTGGTTTTTTTTCTGAAAGTAAACTCCCTGCTAGCGGTCCTAAAGCATCCCCTGTAGAACGATCTGTCCCAATTGAGACAACTATATACTCGTGGGGAGATTGAGGCAACAATGATAGAAAATTTTCCAGCATAACAGTATGAAAATTAGGGTCTGTATGGAGCATACGATAATCACTGCTTCTATCAGTTATTTTGTTTTTTAAATTCATAGCTTTTCCTCCAAAGACATATTGGTATAGTATACGGGTATTTTTCAAAATCTATACATGAATGAATAAAAATAATGGAGGAAATGAGATGATAAGAGCGGGAATGCAATGGATGTTTTTAATTATCGGCACAACGATAGGGGCAGGCTATGCTTCTGGAAGGGAGTTATGGCAATTTTTTGGTCATGAAAGTGGACTAGCCATCGTTCTATTTACTTGTTTTTTTACCATTTGTTGTATAGGTATTATGAATATTAGCTACGCTCGAAAATCTACCCACTATTTACCAGTACTGCGGGATATTGTTGGGGTAAAATTAACAAAAGTGTACGATGTGATGATATTTATTTATCTGTTCACAACAACTGTTATTATGATTGCTGGGAGTGGGGCAACATCTCAAGCGTTTAATTACCCTTATTCGTGGGGTATAAGTATAATAATTATTGCGCTTATTTTGCTGTTTTTAAAAGGAGTGAATGGTCTACTTTCTATCAATCAATTTATCTTACCGTTGTTATTAACAGGACTTATATTTGTTCTCTTATGGTTCACGATCGATCAAGAATTGGATCTTTTTTCTCATTGGCATGAACAACGAAATTGGATGGCGGCCTTTCCATTTACAGCATTAAATATCCTTCCTCTAATTGCCGTCTTAGGGGCGATTGGACATAAAGTAAAGACGAAACAGGAAATATGGATTGCTTCAATTGGAAGCGGGCTTACTCTAGGAGTCATCACGTTTATTTATAACAACAGTTTAATTCAGATTGCTGATGAAATACTAGTTTATGAGATTCCTTTATTTGCTATTATGAAGCATTATCCGTTGCAAATGCTCGTTTTTATGAGTGTGTTATTATGGTTTGCCATTTTTACAACAGCTGCTTCAGGAATCCTTGGAATCGTTACACGTATACAAGATTATGTAAAGCAGCCATTATGGTTGATTGTTTGCATTACCTTGGTTACAATGATTCCATTAACAGCTTTCGGTTTTTCAACGCTGATTCAATACTTATATCCGATCTATGGTATATTAAATTTATACGTATTAACTCGACTATTATTTCTTCCTTTTTGGGATAAATTGGAAAATACAAAAACATAGAGTCTATTTAGGTATGGGAGGATTAGGATGGAGCTTTCGCAAAGTACAGTAGAAGAAAATGTAGAAAAAGAAGTAGATAAATTCAATAAATTAATGAATGATGCTTGGGAGTATGTAACAGGAGCAGATTTATGGTTTACAATTGGTAAAGGTATCTTGCAAATCATTCTTATTCTCGTTTTATCTTACCTTGTAGTTCGCATCTCTCGTAAGGTTGTTGATCGATTGTTTAAAAAGCGGGACAAAGGGCCGATTCGTATAACCGAGCGTCGGGAGAATACATTAAAGAAATTAATCAAAAGCGTCGTCGCTTATGTCGTGTATTTCATTGCGCTAATTATGATTTTGGATGGCGTATTTAGTTTAGAAGTAGGCGCATTAATAGCTGGTGCTGGTGTTGCAGGTTTAGCAATTGGTTTTGGTGCCCAAAATTTAGTACGAGATATTATTTCTGGTTTCTTCATTATTTTTGAAGATCAATTTTCAGTAGGGGATTATGTTGGCGTAGCTGGCATTGAAGGAACCGTAGAAGAGATAGGACTAAGAACAACGAAAGTATTAAGTTGGACAGGCGAAATGCATATTTTACCAAATGGAAATGTTACACAAGTCATCAATTATTCTGTTCATAATGGGTTAGCTATTGTTGATATTAACGTTCCTTATGAGAACAGTGTCGATGATGCGGAACGTTTAATTAATGAAGTAGCAGTTACACTTCCTGATAAATATGAATTTATAGTTGGTACCCCAGAAATTATCGGAGTGCAAAATTTGGAGGCTTCCTACTTTGTTATCCGTGTTATTGCAGAAACATTGCCTGGATTTCAATGGGCTGCGGAGAGAAATATTCGCCGAGATATGCAAGATCACCTATATCGGTCAGGAATTGAAATTCCTTCTCCAAGGATTGTTATGTATTCTCGTGAACAAAAAGAAAGCTTACTGGATTACAGTCAAAAGCAGCGATTTGAGGAAAATCAGGACAAGCGACAAGGATACCCGGATGTTGAATCGCATGGCGAGCAGTCTCCAGAAAATGATTAAACAAGCTGGGTTACATGCTCTTTAAAAAAGACGCGATGTAAGGAGGCTTTCTATCCGTTGTATGCAACAACCGCTGAAAGCCTCTACTCTATATAAGAATATAAGTAGTAAAGTGGAAGCTGAAGTCAACTATTGTATGGAATAGCTTTTTAGAATCATTAATAAATGAAGGAGAAAAGGGCAATGGAAGGAAAACAATTTGCACTACATGACGTCGTACAAATGAAAAAGCCGCACCCTTGTGGAGAAAATCGTTGGCGGATTATTCGAATGGGAATGGATATACGTATCAAGTGCTTAGGCTGTGATCATAGTGTGATGATTCCACGTAAACAGTTTGAAAAAAAAATGAAAAAAGTGCTTGAACAGGCAGAAGACTAAGGAAATTACAGAGGAAAAAAGAAAATTTTTCTTGCTTAAGAAAATAGCGATTTCGTTAGTAAAATGGTATAATTGCAAATAGAGAAAAAGAAAAGTGCAAATATAATAGGGTAAAGAGTGAAAGTAGACAGTTTATTCTGTCTACTTTTGCTTTTTGTTAGCTTGTCATTTTGATGGCTTGTATCTATAATGAAAAGGACAAACGCGTTCATATGAATGGAGTCTTTAAGGAGTGAAATTTGCATGTCTTTAACAGCAGGAATTGTCGGGCTTCCGAACGTTGGCAAGTCAACGTTATTTAATGCGATTACCCAAGCTGGAGCTGAAGCAGCAAACTACCCGTTTGCTACGATAGACCCTAATGTTGGAATCGTAGAAGTACCAGACAAACGCTTAAATAAATTAACAGAATTAGTAAAACCGAAAAAGACAGTACCGACTACATTTGAGTTTACGGATATTGCTGGTATTGTGAAAGGCGCAAGTAAAGGGGAGGGATTAGGTAATCAATTTCTGTCTCATATTCGCCAAGTAGATGCTATTTGTCAGGTTGTCCGTTGTTTTCAAGATGAAAATATAACCCATGTGTCGGGAAAAGTAGATCCAGTTGAAGATATGGATATCATTAATTTGGAATTGATTCTGGCAGATTTGGAAACGGTAAACAAACGTTTGCAACGTGTAGAAAAATTAGCGAAGCAAAAAGAAAAATCAGCGGTCGCTGAATTTGATGTGCTTTGTAAATTAAAAACAGGCTTGGAAGAGGAACTGCCAGTACGAGCATTGGAATTTAATGAGGAGCAGTGGAAGCTAGTAAAAGGTTTGCATTTGCTTACAAGTAAGCCAACGCTTTATGTGGCAAATGTAAGTGAAGATGAAGTTGCGGATGCCGATGCCAATGAGAACGTCCAGAAAGTGAAAGCATATGCAGCTAAGGAAAATGCAGAAGTAATTGTAGTCTGTGCGAAAATAGAAGAAGAGATCTCTGAATTAGATCCAGAAGAAAAGACGATGTTTTTGGACGATTTAGGGATTACAGAGTCTGGATTGGACAAGCTGATTAAAGCTTCTTATTATTTATTAGGTTTGGCTACGTACTTTACAGCAGGGGAACAAGAAGTTCGTGCTTGGACATTTCGTAAGGGAATTAAAGCACCACAAGCAGCAGGGATTATTCATACGGATTTTGAGCGTGGATTTATTCGTGCAGAAACGGTTTCCTATGACGATTTAGTAGCAGCTGGATCCATGGTGAAGGCGAGAGAAAATGGAAAAGTACGATTAGAAGGAAAAGAGTATATCGTACAGGATGGCGATGTGATTCATTTCCGCTTTAATGTTTAATGTATACGTAAATAGGATCTCTCGAAAGACTTGTCATTTGTTAAATGATTTGGTATAATACACTATCGTGAGTAATTAAATTATAGAATTACTCCTTGCTCTCATGACGACAGAATATTTTCGTCGAATAGTCGAGGGCCGCTAAGTCCAAAAGGAGGTGCTACGGATGAGAAAATACGAAATCATGTACATCATCCGCCCAGACATGGAAGAAGAAGCGCAAACAGCTTTAATTGAGCGTTTCAATGGAATTCTTACTGACAATGGTGCGGAAATTGAAAAAGTTGATGAAAAAGGTAAGAAGCGTCTTGCTTATGAAATCAATGACTATCGTGATGGATATTATGTAATCATTAACTTCAAGAGTGATGATCAGGCTATCAATGAGTTTGACCGTCTTGCGAAGTTTTCCGATGATATTATTCGTCATATTATCGTTCGAGAAGATGATCAATAATAAGGAGTGGTTCGGATGTTAAATCGTGTCGTACTTGTCGGCAGGTTAACGAAGGATCCTGATTTACGTTATACCCCAAGTGGAGTAGCCGTAGCTAATTTTACGCTTGCGGTTAACCGTCCATTTTCTAATCAGCAGGGAAACCGAGAAGCGGATTTTATTAACTGTGTCGTTTGGCGTAGAGCAGCGGAGAACCTTGCGAATTATATGAATAAAGGCAGTATGGTTGGTGTGGACGGACGTGTGCAAACACGCCGATTTGAAGGTCAAGACGGAAAAACCGTATTTGTCACGGAAGTGGTGGCAGAAAGTGTTCAATTTTTGGAAACAAAAGGTTCTTCTCAAGGCGGGGGGCAAGGTGCATCAGGATTTCAACCAAATAGAAACCAAAGCCAATTCGAACCACAATCTAATCCATATGAACAAAACCAAAATAACCAGGACAATCCATTCCAAAATAATGGAGAGCCTATTGAAATATCAGATGATGATTTACCATTTTAATTAAAGGAGGTCATATGATGGCAGCTCGTCGCGGTCGTGCAAAGCGTCGTAAGGTGTGTTATTTTACAGCGAACGGAATTACACACATTGACTATAAAGATGTTGATTTGCTAAGACGTTTCATTTCTGAGCGTGGAAAAATTCTTCCTCGTCGTGTAACTGGAACCTCTGCAAAATATCAACGTAAACTAACTAAAGCAATTAAACGTGCTCGTACAATGGCATTATTGCCATATGTTGCTGAGTAATAAAAAAGCCATCATCAGCTTTCTATAAGCTGATGATGGCTTTTCTACAATATTTAAAGTCAATAATATTTTGAGCTGGCGTTCGGTTAAACCTATTATTCAACACTCCTACGGTGGGCGATAACATTATGATAATACCATTTAAAGCAATCGCGATCTGAATATTAATATGATCGATTAACAATCCAAAGATATAATAACCTAATGGTAGAAATAAAAGACCACCAAATATTTGTAGACTTGTAACACGACCTAGAAATTCTTCTTCAATCAATTCCTGAACGGTGCTATCCCATATGATGACAAATGATGTGATGGAAAATCCTATGCAGAACATGATGATTAAGGATATAAGAAAAAGATTAGAAAATGATAAACACAATACTAACCGTCCAACACTAAACATAAATATATAATATTTTTTAAAGCTCTTAGAAACTTGTGATTGTCTACTGATTATCCATGCCCCTAAAAAAGCCCCTAAAGCCATACTACTCAACAGCCAACCAAAACTTTCAATTCCTTTAAAATATTCGTTTGCATAAATTGGGAGGATGATCACGTCAAATGAAGCAATACCTATATTAACAATAGATCCAATTAAGATACTTAACCCTAACCATATATGATTAAATAAAACTTGGAATCCCTCTTTAAATTGTTGAACCATGTTTTTTTGGTATCTATTTTTGTCTATAAAGATAAACGCAAATGCAAAGGCAGCAAGTAAAAATGATAAACCATTTATTTCAAATGTGATAAATATGCCGAAAGTTGCAACTAAATAAGCTGCTAAGATCGGACCTACCATTTCCATAATTTGTTGTGCCATTGATCTGTAGGAATTGGCTTTAATTAGATACTTTTTATTTACAATATTAGGCAATATGGCTTTTAGTGTTGGACGATATAAAGTGTTTAACACTCCTAAAAAAAGTAAGCATATAAATATGCCAAATCAAGATATTGTCACTCCAGATTAGGTAAGTAATGAGTATAAGCGCAGCTCCTCACATAATATTAATAATTAAAATCAGAGATTTCTTAGGAAGTAGATCTACTAATATTCCCCCAAAAAGCAGAATGAGTAGCTGAGGTATAATAAACATACTTTGAGTACCACTGATGTCACTTGTTGACCATCTAAGTATATTACTAAATAAGGTAACGAAGTTGTAAATAATGCAATTCCAATAAATGAAACGATTTGACCACTAAATAACATCATAAAATTTTTGTTGCTCCACATATCAATCCCTCCTATTTAAGATCTTAATACATATATCCAGATATATATAATTATATAACTAAAAGTTCTGAATTTATTAAATATATATATAATACTAACTTGAAGTAATTGCGTTTAGATTTTAAGGTGAGATTAAAAGAGGGAGGTGTTTTAATTAAACCATAATAGTTCCTATAATTTAGATGATCACTCTGTAATATGGAAAAGTGTTAATCTAACTAAGCAGGGGATGATATAAATGCAAAATGCGAAGCTGGATTTATCAAAGGGAAAAGTTGAAGTATTTGCAACCAATCTACAAACACCTTCGCATATAGAATGAACAAAAGATGGCAAATTATTAGTATCTGAAACGAGTGCTGGAAGAGTAAGTGATGTTACCAAGGGTGGAAAAATCCCAGAGGATAACACTATTTTTGAAGGCTTAAAAGGTCCTTCAAGTATTGCTCCTTTAGAAGATGGAAGAATTTATGTTTGTGAAACATTTGCGCACAAAGTAACGAATATAGGGATAAGCAATAATGAAAAGTTGAATTTTAAAAAGTTTAACCGTCCTTACAGTATAGTTATAAAAGAAGGTAATTTAGAAGTAGTTGTAAGAGAATCAAACTTTTGAAATAGAGTAGTTAAAATTGATATGGAAACCGGGGAGGAAATAGCGAAAATAACACATATTCTAGCTTTGCCATTACCTGATTAGAAGGTTTACTACAAAGGATCAATTTAATGACAACGTTAAAGAGAATTGATCCCTGTATTCTGCATGTTCTGGTTGGAAAACAGATTTGCTAGATAAGGAGGGCATATTCACTCCTTCTAGCAGCTCTGTTATAGGGACCATCGTTTATGATCCAGATATAACAACTCCATTCTTAGATCTAGTTGATATGATAGAGCCAATTGCTACTGGATTTGACTTAATGGGTGGGATAATTCAAAACAAAAAAACCTTATGTTATATGTTACTCAACCAGAAAAGGAACTGTAATGGAGATCAATCCATTTGAGAGTAAAGATTACTCCCCTAATTTTACAAGGATTAAATTCCCCTACTTGTATTAGGTTTAGCCCAGATTATAAAGAAGCTTATGTTTGTAGTTCATTCACAGGTTCTATTTGGAGATTTTATGATTTTGATTGATACTCGTTTTCAAAAATAGCCTATGTCCATATTTTTATATAGCAGAGGCTATTTTTTATGGCACATTGTAATATTAAGTGCAATAGCTAAAATGGTGGCTAAAATAAAACAAGCCCATAACAGTGTTGTGTAAAATGTAAGTAAGAGCCCATCGACACATATACAGAGATACTGTTATAGCTACAATTTGAAAAAGAACATAGAAAGGGTTTTAATCACCCACCCCAACATTTGACATAGGAACCGCTTGAATAAACTTGAAAAAACAACGTAGTGATGCAGAGTCGTTTTATTCCATATAATTAATGAATGTAAGTAAATAACGTCGATTAGAAGTATAGACTATTCCACAAATCCATACTCTTTAAAAGTTTTCGCAGCCTGTTTGGATGATAGAAAATCCGTTAATACTTTTGCATCATGATGATTCGTACTATATGAAGTAATCCCTGTTTCATAAATAATGGGTGGATGAAGCGTTTTGTCTATCTCATGGACAATGTTCACTTGTTCATTTTCATAGGCGTCAGAGGCATAGACAACGCCAAGTGCTCGTTTATGTTCGTTTACATGATTGATGATATCCGCTATATCTTTGACATCGATCGTTTTATTTTTTAGTTTATCCCATAGATTTATTTCGCTTGATTGAAAAGCTTTTTGAGCATAATCACCAGCTGTAACATTCACTGGGTCGCCTAAAACCAGTTTTTCAAAAGATTTCTGTTGTAGATCTTTCAAATTTGATAGTTGTAGTTTGTTTGTCGGATGCGAAATCAGAACAAGTCGATTATGGGCAAAGCTTTCTTGTGACTTTTTAACGATTAACCCCTCTTTTTCTAGTGTATCGGTCCACTCTTTATTTGCAGATAAGAACAGGTCAACAGGCGCACCTTGTTGAATATTACCTGCTAGTTGTCCAGAGCTTGCAAATATGATATCCACCGATATTGTAGGTTGCTGTTCTTCAAAACGAGAAATTAGTTCTGGCAGGACATCTGTTAAGCTAGAATCAGCTGCTACGAGTATTTTATTTTGTTCAGCAGGCTTTTCGAATAGTTGTTCTTCATCAGACATAGAGCACCCTGATAATAAAACTATGCTGATGCAAAAGGTAAAAATATGCTTCATGTAAGTCCTCCTAGTGCTATTATTCATCCTTATTTCGTAACTACTCTAATTAACTCTCCTGCGCTTTGTTTGTGCTTTATTTTTTACGGCGCTTTGGATACACAGAAATAATGAAAAAAAGAAACAGCAATGAATAAGCACAGAACAGAAATAAAAAACGGTCTTGGATGGAAAAAAAGAGTCCGATAAGTGCATACAACAGAAAAGGTATCGTTGTTGTAAAAACAGTCATTTTCCATAGAATAGCGAATTTTAATTTTCGATCCATTAATTTTGCCAGAAGTGTTCCAATACCTGCAATAATAGATAGCAGTGCAAATACCATGATGGATAAAGGCAAATAATGAAAGATAAAATAGTAAATAATCTTAAAGAAGAGGTTTAATTGTTCAGCCACTCCATCACCAGCCAGTACATACTGCACAAAGGAAGGAATGGATACAAGTAAATTGAGAAACAACATGTAGATGATCGCGATATCCATCCCAATACGATTAAGCTGGAATATTGCGTTCTTTTTAGGCAATTTGATACTATGAGCAAATGCATGAAAAAATACCATTACCGTCATCCTTATCTTTATTTCTAAATCTATTATAGTAGAAATAAAGAATAATTGCCTTGTTAGCGGATTGAAAAGAAATAATATCTTAATAAGTAGACGTGTTTGTTACGTTCTTTACTCAATATAATGATGAATTTCTATATATATAAAGAATAGCTCCCAATAAATAAAATGATGATGTGTACAAAAAGTTACCATCCATCATTTTCTCAACCACTTCTTCGATGCCAATTCTCGTTACAATGAGGTTTGCAAAAAAGATCTAATTTTGTTACTGACCAAGGATCTTTATTAAAGTAAGCAATCTTGTTAAAGTTCCTATGATATATTTATATTATTACCCGGGAAATATTTTTTCTATGCTTTTCGACAACTATTCGGGTGGAAAACATGTTATCATATTAGAATGGAATAGTAACAACCTAAGGTAGATGAGGTGCAAAATGAATCAATCAAAAAAACAAGTAGACGGTGCTATGTTTACCGCTCTATTCATTATTATATTGTTAACGGGAATCTTTATTCCCTTTTTAACACCCATCACTATCTTTATACTACCACTTCCTTTCGTTCTGTATACAGCAAGACATGGTTGGAAGCCAGCTTTAATAATGGCCGTTGCAGCTATTCTTTTGTCGATACTGCTGGGAACGATTGTTACATTACCGTTTGCTGTTCCTGCAGTAATTGGTGGTATAATGATTGGTGAAGCAATTCATAAGAACATATCTGCTTATGAAACTTGGGCAAGAGGAACATTCGGGTATATCATTGGACTATTATTTGCTTTTGTGTTTATTCAGCTTGTTCTACAAGTAAATATAGTCGAAGAGTTTCAACAAGTGATGGACGAATCCTTAGCGAGGTCAACAAGCATTATGGAGCAGTTTGGTAATCCTGAACAAGCAGATGTGGTTAAGGAAACGATGGAGCAATTATTAGAAGGACTGACTAACTTACTTCCGTTTTATCTTTTAATAGCGTCGGTTTTCCAAGCATTAATCAGCCAATGGATTTCTTATAAAGTGATGAATCGGATAGAAAAAAGGGAATTACGCTTTCCGCCTTTTCGATCATTACGTTTTCCTTCTAGCACCTTGTTTATTTATCTTTTTGTTCTCCTTGCAGCTTTTATGATTACAGACACAGATAGTGGAACATTAACGATGGCTATTCAAAATTTACTAGTCATTGCACAAATGGTTTTGACAATTCAAGGATTTTCCTTTTTATTTTTCTATACACATTATAAAAAAATGTCAAAAGCATTTCCGATTATATTTGTCGTCATTGTATTTCTAATGCCAACATTTATGTTTATCATTCGATTTATTGGTATTCTTGATATCGGAATGAATTTAAGGGAACGGCTGGGACAGAAATAACCATATTACAGCAAAGGTGAATAAGTTCCTTAATGGCAAACCGTTATTGTGGAAGGATATATGAAGAAATATAAAAATAAGTGTTGCACAGTAGGAGCTGAATGTGATGCCCGATAAGCAGAAAAAGCCGACACTACGAAATCATGTATGGTTTATTTACGCGTTATCCATCATTTTGCTGGTGTTTATTTGGTATTTTCAATGGGTGCTGGGAACTATTATGACTGTATTATTAGCTGTGTCGTTATATTACAGCATTCGTTCGGAGCAAGCTTTGCAGGATCAGGCAGAAAAGTATATCACAACATTATCATATCGAGTTAAAAAGGTCGGCGAAGAAGCATTATTGGAAATGCCATTTGGAATTATTTTATTTAATGATGATTTTAAAATTGAATGGGCAAACCCATACATGAACCGTTTTGATGATGGCAGTTTAGTCGGCGATTCGCTGCATAAATTATCTGAGGATTTAATTCCAATGATTAAAGAAAACAAAGAAAAAATTTGGTTTGAATTACAAGGTTTTGTGTTTGAGACCGTCGTCAAAAAGGAAGAGCGTCTGCTTTATTTATTTGATCGCACGGAACAATCAGAATTACAAGCGCAATATCGTAATGAACAAACTGTACTTGGGTTTATTTTTCTTGACAATTATGAAGAAATTACCCAAAACATGGATGATACAAATAAAAGCCAGCTGAATTCGCAGGTTACTTCAGTATTAAATAAATGGTCAAAGCATCATGGACTTTATTTAAAACGAACTTCCCAGGAGCGCTTTTTGGCGGTTGGTACAAAGCAAATATTGGCAAATTTAGAGAAAGCAAAATTTGAAATTTTAGATGAAGTGCGTGCATTAAGTGGAGAACGCAACACACCTGTCACACTAAGTATTGGGATTGGCGCTGGTGACGTTGATCTTCCCACCCTTGGTGAATTAGCGCAATCCAGCCTTGACCTTGCATTAGGGCGAGGTGGCGATCAAGTAGCCATTAAGGACGAATCTGGAAAAGTTCGCTTTTATGGGGGGAAAACAAACCCAATGGAAAAGCGAACAAGAGTGAGAGCAAGAGTGATTTCCCATGCTTTAAAAGAATTAATCCGAGCAAGTGATAATGTGATAATCATGGGACATAAAGCCCCGGATATGGATTCGATAGGTGCTGCCATTGGGATCTTAAACATTGCGCTTGCAAATGATGTAGAAGGGTATATTGTTTTTGATCCAAATGATATTGATACAGGTGTATATCGTTTAGTCGATAAAATTAAGCAAGATGAGGAAATTTGGCATTATTTTGTTGAACCGGATGAGGCGCAATCCATTGTAAATAACCGTAGCTTAGTAGTTGTTGTCGATACACACCGTCCATCCATGGTTGCGAATGAAGCCCTGCTACAAAAAACGGACTATAAAGTAGTAATCGACCATCACCGTCGTGGCGAAGATTTTATTGATAACCCGACTTTAGTGTATATGGAACCATATGCTTCTTCTACCGCTGAACTGGTGACAGAGCTACTGGAGTATCAACCGAAGAAGCTAAAATTACGCATGCTGGAAGCGACGGCTTTATTAGCTGGGATTATTGTTGATACGAAAAGCTTTACATTACGGACAGGTTCAAGAACATTTGATGCTGCATCTTATTTACGAGCGAAGGGTGCAGATACTGTACTTGTCCAAGAACTGTTGAAAGAGGATATCGATGTATACGTGGAGCGAAGTAAATTAATTGAACGAGCAGAATTGTATCGTAACCAAATTGCAATAGCGAAGGCAAAGGAAGGGCAAGTGCATGGTCCTGTACTCATTGCTCAGACAGCCGACATTCTATTAACCATGAGTGGGATAGCTGCCTCTTTCGTTATTTCGGAGCGTAAGGATGGCAGGATAGGGATTAGCGCGCGTTCATTAGGAGATATCAATGTTCAAGTAATTATGGAAAAAATGAATGGTGGCGGTCATTTAACCAATGCCGCAACACAAATGGAAGATACAACGATTGACGAAGCGGAACAGTTATTAAAAGAGATTTTAGATGAATATTATGAGGGGAGCGAATCAGAATGAAAGTGATATTTCTTAAAGATGTAAAAGGAAAAGGGAAAAAAGGCGATGTGAAAAACGTTTCCGATGGTTATGCACGTAATTATTTGTTGAAAAATAACTTAGCTCAGGAAGCAACACCGGCAAATTTAAAAGCTTTAGAAGCAAAGAAGAAAAAACAGAAGCAATTAGAACAGGAAGAAAAAGAAGAAGCGATCAACTTAAAAGACAAATTGGCTGATTTAACAGTAGAATTAACTGCTAAATCAGGTGACGGTGGTCGTTTGTTTGGTTCAATTACTAGCAAACAGATTTCAGAGGCATTAGAAAAAAATCATGGCTATAAGATTGACAAACGAAAAATTGAGTTAGAGTCACCAATCAGGTCTTTAGGCTATACGAATGTACCAGTAAAACTGCACCCTGAAGTATCTGGTTCGATAAAAGTACATGTTACTGAAAAATAATCATTTTAGTTTGCAACAACATTGCCAACTTATTGAAGATCCCTTAATAAGGAAGCACAAATGCCCTCATTTGTGCTTCTCTACTGCTATCTGTACTAAAGGGGGGACTACACATGAATAACCAGATAGATCGCACCCCGCCACATAATCTTGAAGCGGAACAATCCATTATTGGAGCAATATTTATTGATCCAGAAGCATTTACTACAGCGTCTGAAATACTACTTCCAGAAGATTTCTATAAAGCCGGGCATCAACGTATTTTTTCCAGTATGATGGCACTATCTGATCGGGGTGAGCCCATAGACGTTGTAACCGTGACGGCTTATTTACACAATGCCAATCAATTAGATGAAGTAGGCGGTGTTCAATATCTATCGCAAGTAGCAGAGAGTGTGCCGACCTCAGCAAATATTGGTTATTATTGCCGTATTGTAGAAGAAAAGGCATTACTGCGGAGATTGATTCGTTCGGCTACAGATATTGTAACGTCAAGTTTCGAACGGCAGGATGAAGTAGAGGATGTATTAAACGAAGCTGAGAAAACAATACTTGATGTCTCCGGTAAAAAAAATTCCGGTGCATTTAAGAATATTAAAGATGTTTTAATTGAAGTATACGATAAGATTGAACAGTTACACCATCAAAGCGGCGATGTAACAGGAATTCCTACAGGGTTCCGCGATTTAGATCGAATTACTTCTGGGTTTCAGCGCAATGACTTAATCATTATTGCTGCACGTCCTTCTGTAGGTAAGACAGCCTTTGCATTGAATGTAGCTCAGAATGTAGCCGT
This sequence comes from Virgibacillus pantothenticus, assembly GCF_018075365.1. Lineage (GTDB taxonomy): Bacteria > Bacillota > Bacilli > Bacillales > Amphibacillaceae > Virgibacillus > Virgibacillus pantothenticus. The sequence goes on along the minus strand of NZ_CP073011.1, from coordinate 4,733,292 downwards.
AAACACAGATGAGAATGTAGCTATTTTTAGTTTAGAGATGGGAGCAGATCAGCTTGTACAACGGATGCTTTGTGCTGAAGGAAATATTGACGCACAGCGACTTCGTAACGGACAATTACAAGCAGATGACTGGAGTAAGCTGACGATGGCAATGGGTAGTTTATCCAATGCGGGAATTTATATTGATGATACGCCGGGTATCCGGGTTGCCGATATTCGCTCCAAATGTCGAAGGCTAAAGCAGGAGCATGGTTTAGGAATGATATTAATCGATTATTTACAGCTTATTCAAGGGAGCGTAAATTCCAAAGAAAACAGGCAACAAGAGGTATCAGAAATATCTCGTTCCTTAAAAGGTCTAGCAAGAGAATTAAATGTTCCATTGATTGCTTTATCACAGCTTTCTCGTGGAGTAGAATCACGGCAGGACAAGCGTCCAATGATGTCTGACTTGCGTGAATCCGGAAGTATTGAACAAGATGCGGATATTGTCGGATTTTTATATCGTGATGACTATTATGATTCGGAATCCGAAAAACAAAATATAATTGAAATTATTATATCGAAACAACGTAACGGTCCTGTAGGTACAGTCGATTTAGCATTTGTGAAAGAGTATAATAAATTCGTTGATTTGGATCATCGTTATTCAGATAGCGATATCCCTCCCGCATAGTAGAGCAGCCTTTTGTATCAAGGCTGTTTTTTATTTGTATAGAAAAACTAAGAAAACTATAAAATGAGGTGCTTATGGATAAAGAAATAACCGACTTAGTCACGTCCGGCGCAAGCGCCCAGCAACGATGCGACTTTAGAAATGCGCCCTACGATAAGGCCTCATCGAATCGTCACGAAAAGGAGGACCGACTAAAAACGGGCTTGCCGCCCAGACGTCGGCATACCCCAGTTTTAGTGGCATGATTCCTTATCTTTAGTTGATTCGTTCCATTCACTACGTTGCTAAGCGGGCGCTTGCGTCTTTGTTTTGTTCTTGGTTAATATGAACAGAATTGGGCATTCGCTTGCAGTTGGGGATACATTTATCCCACTGGAAAGTAGGTCTTACTCCCAGTTGCATGCGGGATAGAATTGTCAATAATTGATAAACTAAATGTAAAGGGCCCATTTGTTAACGAATAATAAAACTAATAAACGAATAATATAACTAAAATTTCTATTAACGTTCGTGTTTTACATTGACTGGGTCGATCATTATTGGTAAAATGAGTCTTGTAATAAAACAAAAAGCAAATAATCACAGATTAAACTCAGTGGAGGTGCGCTATGTCCTCAGTAGTAGTAGTTGGAACGCAGTGGGGCGATGAAGGTAAAGGAAAGATTACCGATTTCTTATCGCAAAATGCAGAAGTTGTTGCGCGTTATCAAGGCGGTAACAATGCTGGTCATACCATTAAATTTGATGATATTACGTATAAACTACATTTAATCCCATCTGGCATATTTTTCAAAGAAAAAACATGCGTATTAGGAAACGGGATGGTTATTGATCCAAAGGCTTTTGTAGAAGAAGTAGCCTATTTACATGAGCGAAATGTGACGACAGATAACTTACGAATAAGTAATCGTGCGCATGTCATCCTTCCTTATCATTTAAAGCTGGATATTTTACAAGAAGAAGAAAAAGGCGACAACAAGATTGGGACAACAAAAAAAGGTATTGGACCTGCTTATATGGACAAAGCTGCACGTTGCGGTATTCGCATTGCTGATTTAATGGATAAAGATATATTTCGGAAAAAGCTGGAACAGAATTTACAAGAGAAAAACCGTTTGTTTGAAAAGGTCTATGAAGTAGAGCCGATGCATGTAGAAGATATCGTAGATGAGTATTACGCTTATGGTCAACAAATGGCTCCATATGTGTGTGATACATCCGTCGTACTTAACAATGCATTGGATGATGGGCGACGTGTCTTGTTTGAAGGTGCTCAAGGCGTTATGCTTGATATTGATCAAGGAACGTACCCATTTGTAACCTCTTCTAACCCGACTGCTGGTGGAGTGACAATAGGCTCAGGAGTTGGACCGACAAAGATTAATCATGTGGTTGGTGTTTCCAAAGCTTACACAACCCGGGTTGGTGATGGACCTTTTCCAACAGAACTGCATGATGTAATAGGGGATCAAATTCGTGAAATAGGACGCGAATATGGTACAACAACAGGGCGTGCCCGTCGTGTTGGTTGGTTTGATAGTGTAGTTGTTCGTCATGCCCGCCGCGTTAGTGGGATTACCGACTTATCTTTAAACTCTATTGATGTGTTAACTGGAATCGAAACATTAAAAATTTGTGCCGCTTATCGTTATAAAGGCGAAATGATGCACGAATTTCCAGCAAGTTTAGCGGTATTAGCTGAATGTGAACCAGTCTATGAAGAAATGCCTGGCTGGACAGAAGATATTACAGGTGTGAAAAGCTTGCATGAATTACCTGCAAACGCAAGACATTATTTGGAGCGTATTTCTCAATTAACAGGAATTCCTGTTTCCATATTTTCTGTTGGTCCAGATCGTTCCCAAACAAATGTAGTACGAAGCGTATATAGCTAAAAGGCTAAACAGGTTTTTCTATATACAAGCACAGAAGTTTAAACAGCATCTTCTGTGCTTTTTTGTATGTCTTGATAAACGAATACCTTCAAGTTAGACCTCATCAAACACAGTAGATAAAGGAACGAAGATAGGAGTAATGCGTACAACAGGTCATTCAACGGGGTGTATTTGCGTTTGGAAATATATAAAAATGACCAACTGCTAAATTCCATTAAACTACGTAAGAAGATAGTGGGGACATCAAGAGAAATTCGTCGGCACGGCGATATGTCTTTCTTTTGAGAACAGAGACGTACGTTAGATAAACTAGCTTTTTCAATCTACCATGCAATGATAGTGAGATCTGCTCTGAACATAGGGGGATAAGTGGACATTTCAGCCGAAAGCCATTTATTAAATAATCAGTAGGAATTTTTTAATATTCTTCATAGATAATGCTTTTCTGACAGTTTTAACGTAGATGTTATGGTTAAAACGAAACAAATCTTAGGTAATTAGAAATAATATTGGACTGGTATAAAGAGGAAGTCTCTTGAATCCGTTCTTTTTCTAGTATAAAATTGAGGTGTTAGATAACAATGAAGTAACAATCAACAGATGCCCCCATTTAACTGCAGCAATTATTTCCGCGAAATTCATGTAATAGTTATATTATCCACCGTAGTTATAGCAACAGACATTTATTACGTAGTACGATAAGATAGATATATTGGAATAAAAGAAGGATGTGGCAAAGATGAGTCAAAAAATATTAGTAGTGGACGATGAACAGCCAATTGCAGATATATTGAAATTCAATTTGGAAAAGGAAGGATATGAAGTCGTTGTAGCTTATGATGGAGATGAAGCCATTAAGTTAGCGACAGAGGAAAACCCTGATTTAGTTTTATTAGATATTATGTTACCAAATAAAGATGGCAATGAAGTTTGCCGAGAAATACGAAAAACGCAAACGATGCCAATAATTATGCTGACGGCGAAAGATTCGGAGATTGACAAAGTACTTGGACTTGAATTGGGAGCAGACGATTATGTAACGAAGCCATTTAGCAATCGGGAATTAATTGCCCGCGTAAAAGCAAATTTGCGCAGGCAGCAGGTTGTACCTGAGGATACAACGAAGGCTACCAAGGATATTGAGATTGGCTCGTTAGTGATTCATCCGGATGCTTATGTTGTCTCTCGTAATGGTGAACAGATTGAACTAACACATCGTGAATTTGAATTGTTGCATTATCTTGCTCGCCATATGGGACAAGTTATGACACGTGAGCATTTGTTGGAAACCGTATGGGGGTATGACTACTTTGGTGATGTCCGTACAGTCGATGTTACGGTACGAAGGCTGCGCGAGAAAATTGAAGAAACTCCAAGTAACCCCATGTGGATCGTTACACGTCGTGGGGTAGGTTATTATTTGCGAAATCCTGATCAGGAGTAGGTTTATTACATGAAAAAAGTCGGTTTTTTCCGTTCTATTCAACTAAAGTTTATTATTATTTATATTTTGTTATTGCTGGTAGCTATTCAGGTTATCGGCTCCTTTTTTACGACTGAATTGGAAAAGAATTTAGTGAACAGCTTTGAAGACTCGATTGGGTCACGGGTGGAATTACTTAGCTACAATTTGGAGAAAGCATTTAATCGGGAGCGTGATGAGAATAACCCAAACGAACCAACATTGGAAGAAGAAATTCAAAGCATTGTAGCAGAAATAGATGCACAGGATATTACGAGTCTGCAAGTTGTTAATAATCAAAGTAAAGTAGTGGCAACAAATGACTACAATTCTCGTGATGAAGTTGGTAAAAAAACGACGCGAGGGATTATTCAGCGAACACTGACAACCAATTCAACAGAAGAAAATAAAAATGTAAAAGGAAATGATCGGTTTTATGTGCTTGCTCATCCTATTGTAGATGAAAGAAACAGGGATATAGTTTTAGGTGTGATTTATTTAGAAGCATCTTTAGAGCCAGTTTATGATCAATTAATGAGCATTAACGAGATCTTTTTTCAAGGATCAGTATTAGCCATTACTGTATCTGCTTTTATTGGTATCTTAGTCGCAAGAACAATTACGAAACCGATTATTGAAATGCGGCGACAAGCTCAGAAAATGGCTAGAGGTGATTTTACCCAAAAGGTTAACGTATACGGATGGGACGAAATCGGTCATCTAGCTGAAACCTTTAATGATTTAAATAGTCAATTAAAGCATTCCTACGCAACGATCGAAGAAGAACGGAGAAAGCTGAGTTCTGTTTTATCCAATATGTCGGATGGTGTTGTTGCAACAGATAGTTCTGGAGCCATTACGTTAATGAATGAGGCGGCAGGGCGATTAATTGGTCATAATCCAGATGATGTGATCGGCTTGTTTTTATTAGATGTATTACATTTAGAAGAGAAAGTCGTTGATATCTCCGAAATACACAATAGTGGTTCCATGATTATTGACTTTGGGGATGATGAAGAGGACTTCATTATCCGAGCCAATTTTTCTACTGTACTAGATGAGGAAGGAGAAATCACCGGATTTATTACGGTTATCAGTGATGTAACGGAACAGGAAAAGGTGGAAGCAGAGCGGAGAGAATTTGTATCAAATGTATCACATGAGCTTAGGACGCCGCTTACAACAATGAAAAGCTATGTCGAAGCTTTAAATGATGGAGCGTGGGAAGATAAAGAAATTGCACCTAAATTTCTGAATGTAGTGCATAATGAGACCGAGCGAATGATCCGCATGGTCAATGATTTGCTACAGCTTTCTAAGATGGATGCGAAAGAATACCCACTGCTTAAGGAACGCGTTGAATTTGTAAGTTATTATCATCAAATTATTGACCGATTTGAAATGCAAATACCAAAGGGAATTCATTTGCAGCGGGAGTTGCCAAACGGCAGCTACTACGTGTGGATGGATAAGGATAAGATGACGCAAGTACTCGACAATATTATTACCAATGCGATCAAATATTCTCCTGAAGGTGGGACCATTAGGTTAAAAGCAGAATATAGACGCCACCATCTTTTAATCAGTATTCAAGATCAGGGAATGGGTATTGCGTATGATAAATTGGAAAAGATATTTGAACGCTTTTATCGTGCAGATAAAGCACGAACAAGAAAACTTGGTGGAACAGGACTTGGGTTAGCCATTGCTAAAGAACTTGTGGAAGCACACCATGGTCAAATTTGGGCGACAAGCAAAGAAGGTAAAGGAACAGTGGTTTACTTTACGCTTCCGCTTATGAATCAGAAGCGGAGAGGTGCATAATGAAGCTAGAAACGTTTAAATCCATTATATTAGTTTTATTAATCGGTCTTAGTCTGTTACTGACATTTGGTTTATGGAATTACCAATCCGAATTTGAAGAACTAGAAGACTTGGAAAATGTCAGTGAAACTAGCGTTGGTGGCAAACAGATGGAAACAAAAAGCAATGTAATTGAACCAAGTTCTATTATTTTTCACGCTGGTGAACAGCATTTAGGTTATAAAAATCCGCAAAAAAACAAGCAATTTTTTCTAGATATGCAAACATGGATATTTACAGACTTTAGTGTAAGAGAGTCAAACCGAAACCGGGCTCCAAAAGGGTATGATGCAGAAATTATTTTTCCAGATGCACTTCCGATTCAAATTGCCGCTAATCTGTTTCATTTTCCAGATACGGAAGAAATCGAAGCAACTTGGTCCTTTGATCGAATCTATTTATATCTGGACAAGGATACAGCTACGATTTCTGTACAGTTTCCATCAATAGATGGAAGACGACAAGCGATGGCTTCCTTAAATGATTCCGTGAACTATAATAAGCTTGAGAAACTATTTGCATCTCGTGAAGGCCTTACCGAGTATATATTAGTTAACGAAGATGAAAAAGAAGAAAACAATCAGAGAATTTTCATCCCTAGTAATACAGACGGTCTACAAAAGCGTTCGCTTATTGTTAACAAAATTCCTCCAGACTTATTTGTAAGGGCGTTATTTCCTAACCTTACAAGGGTGAGTCGCTCTGATAAAGGGGATAGAGGTATTGGAGAGTTTTATTTTGCAGATAGTGAGCGGGAGATGCGAATTCAGCATCATGAAACGAAACTAGAATTTTATAATCCAAACGCGGTTGGTAATCCCTCTGGTAGTGTCAATCCGGTTGAATTAATTGATCGTAGTATTTCAAGGGTGGATTCACACGATGGCTGGTTTGGGGACTATAGCTTATATGATTTAGATGCTGCTTCTAATCGTGTAATTTATCAAATGCGTTACAATGGATATCCTGTTCATAGCCGCAATGGACTTTCTTTTATCGAAATTCAATTTGAAGGGCAAGACATTTATCAATATAACCGCTCGTTATTGAAGCTAAGTAATGAAGTAAACACCGAAGAAGTCGATGTTCCTTCAGGAGAAAAAGTAATCCAATATGTAACCAATGAGTTATCTGACACATGGAGTATTGAACAGATTCAAAATATCCAATTAGGCTATGATTTTCAATATCAGACGGATAACTCCGTCATTTTAGAACCGACTTGGTTTATACAAATTAATGGAGAATGGAAAAGACTGTTCCCAGAACAAGATACTTCTGCTTCGCAACAGAGGGGGGATTAAGAGATGCAGTGGAGTCAAATTAAAACCTTATTTATTTTATGCTTCTTAATCCTCAACATTTATTTGTTTGTCGAATTTATGGATAAACAAGATAGTGTAGAATCTTACGACCGAACAAATCCGGATGATCCCACCGTGGAAGAAAAGCTGAAGCAGGAAAATATTAAGGTTAGTGATAAGCATGTAGATGTGTCGAAGGACACGTATATAAATATTGCTCCGAAAAAATTTACGGAAGCAGATTATCAAAAAATAGCTGCATTAAAGCAACAGGAAACAGAGGTCATTAATGAAACGCTTCTTGTATCTGTCTTTAAGGAGGCGATTCCATTACCAAAAGCATCAGATGCTGCGAATATTAGCCAGCTTGTAATGAGCTACACTGCTTTTCCCGATGACTATAAGTATTATGGCTGGGATAAGGATTCAAACGTGTTGTTATTCTTTCAGAAAAAAAAGGATCGGCCCATTTATTATAATCGTTACGGCTTGATGCTTGTTTTTCTAAATGATGATAATGAGATGATATTTTATACACAAACCATGTTAGGGAAAGAACAAAAGCAGGGGGAACCTAGCACACTTTATGAACCAATCAGTGCTATCGGTACTTTATTCAACCAAAATGAATTGTACCCAGAAGATAATGTCACCTCTGTAGAATATGGATACTATACACGTATTGCGTCTGATACAGGATCATCGCAAGTATTTGCGCCAACGTACAAAATAACGGTAAATAAAGAGCGAAATTACTTTGTGAATGCAGTTGAAGGGTATGTGAGTACTGGTGATGATACGAAATTTATTTCAGATACCATAAAGAGCTATAAGAGCCTAGTGCAACAGTTGAATAATGATGTAGAGTGGAAACAGGATTTGTTAGATGTTATGAATCGATTCATCGTGGAAGACAGTATAGAGGATAATCGGAGTGACTTTGAATGACTTTACGTTTTAGTGTATTAGCTTCAGGTAGTACAGGCAATGCATTTTATATTGAAACAGAGCGGGAAAAATTACTCGTTGATGCTGGGTTAAGTGGAAAGCAGATGGACCGGTTATTTGCAGGGATTGACATTGATCCGCGGCAGCTTTCAGGTATTTTAGTAACCCATGAACATAGTGATCATATAAAAGGCTTGGGCATTCTTGCTCGTAAATATCAATTGCCCATTTATGCAAATGAAAAAACATGGAAAGCGATGGAAAAATCGATTGGAAAAATATCTATCGATCAAAAATTTTATTTCCATATGGAGGAAGTAAAGACATTTGGTGATATGGATGTTGCATCCTTTGGTGTATCGCATGACGCGGTAGCACCAATGTTTTATACATTTCACCATCAAGGCAAGAAGGTAGCGCTGGTAACCGATTTAGGCTATGTATCGGACCGAATTAAGAAAACGGTCGAAGGGGCAGATGCATATATATTTGAAGCAAATCATGATGTAGGCATGCTGCGAATGGGGAAATATCCCTGGAATGTCAAGCGGAGAATACTCGGGGATTCCGGGCATATTTCTAATGAAGATTGTGGACTTGCCTTAGCGGATATTATTGATAATAATACCCAACGCATCTATTTAGCGCATTTAAGTTTAGATAATAATATGCGTGATCTGGCGAGAATGTCTGTGGATCAAGTTTTACAAGAACGGGGAATAGCTATCGATCTGTTAGATACGTATCATGATAAACCTACGCCACTTTTCGAGGTAAGCTAGTAAATTTGGTTATTTTTGCACGCATTCGGGGAATAATAAGAGACAATCATTTGTCAATCAGGAAGAGGATAATTTCCTATTTCGTAATTGATAAATTTAAAGGGGTAGGTATATGGGATATTATGATCAGCACTATCCACCGAATCCGAAAAAGAAAAAAAGAAGCTGGCTTGTACCATTGCTGCTTGGTGCCATCCTTGGTGTTTTACTTGTAACGGTAGCACTTCCTGCACTTGTAGATACCGGGCTTCTGTCAAATTCGCAGCAACAACAGGATAATCAGCGTGGAATAGATAGTTCAGATGGGGGAAGTAGAGGACCAACAGAAGTGGTGAATGTAGATGTATCAACGCAGATCACAGAAGTTATTAATCAAGTAGCCCCTGCAGTAGTTGGAGTAATTAATATTCAGAACCAAATGGATTTTTGGCAACAACAAGAGGAATACAACCAGGCTGGTGAAGGTTCAGGTGTCATTTATAAGAAGGCAGATGGAACGGCTTTTGTAGTAACCAATCATCATGTTGTAGAAGGTGCGGATACGATTGAGGTTGTGTTAGCTGATGATACACATGTTGAAGCTGAATTAGTAGGGTCCGATCTTTTTTCTGATTTAGCCGTGTTAAAAATGGATGGATCTCAAGTGGATCAAGCTATCGAAATTGGCTCATCTGCAAATGTAAAAACAGGCGAACCTGCTATTGCGATTGGGAATCCACTCGGACTCATGTTTTCTGGATCGGTGACACAAGGAGTAATTAGTGGAACAGAACGAACCATTCCACAAGATTTTAATCAAGACGGTCGAGCCGATTGGCAAGCAGAAGTGATTCAAACCGATGCAGCCATTAACCCCGGTAATAGTGGTGGGGCGTTAATCAATATACGTGGTCAATTGATTGGGATTAACTCCATGAAAATCAATCAAACAGCAGTAGAAGGGTTAGGCTTTGCCATTCCAATTGATTCTGCTCTGCCAATTATGGAAGAACTAGAAACAGAAGGAAAAGTGACCAGGCCGTATTTAGGAGTAGAAATTTATTCATTAGATGAGGTACCTCAAACAGAGTGGGACAATACGTTAGGCCTTCCAGAAAATATTAAAGGGGGCGTCTACGTTTGGAGTGTAGAACCACTATCCCCTGCAGATCAAGCTGGCTTGAAGCGGTTGGATGTTATCACAGAATTAGATGGAAAACAAGTAATGAATATGATTGATCTTCGTAAAATTCTTTATCAGGAAAAAGAAGTCGGTGACGATATATCTGTCACATACTATCGAGGTGGTAAAAAACAAAAAACAACGATTCAATTAGGGACGCAGGAATAAAAAGCTAGGTTGCCCACATTGTGGATAACCTAGCTTTTGTTCTGTAAAGAAATCATGTTTGACTTAGTGGATAACTTTTTGCAAGTAGCTTCTTGTAGCGCGACAAGAAACTTTACCGTTATTTATTATATGCGCAAAGTTTATTTCATTATCGTTCAAGCGGGAGACTAGAAGCTTCGATATAAAAAGGGAATAATCCGACAAGCGAGCTACTCACTTTTGTTCTGAGATAAGAAACCAGCATGGCTCACCAAGAGCGCAAGCCACCATCTATGATGAAAAATTTTGCTTTATAATGTTTAGATTCTTGAAATACTACCTAAGTTATATAATGGTAAATAGCGTTTTTTTTCATACAAAAGTATAAAATTAGGTTCTTGTGGATAATGAAATAACCGAATAGTCACGTCCGGCTCCATCGCCCAGCAACTAGGCGACTTAGAAATGCGCCCTATGATAAGGCATCATCGGTTCGTGGCAAAGAGGAAGGCCGACTAAAAACGGGCTTGCCGCTCAGGCGTCGGCATACCCCTGTTTTTAGTGGCGTGATTCCTTTATCTTTAGTTGATTTGTTCCATTCGCTACGTTGCTAAACGGGCGCCCCGAGCCTTTGTTCTTAATACTGGGACTGATCACCCAACTCCACGATAAAAAATTATTTATAGATCTGCTTCATTATGTGTATCAGAAAGCTGTCAGGAGAAGATGTGATGTTGAAAATTAAATAGTTATCCACAGAAACACAGAAGTTATACACAAATTGTTAATAATTTTTTGGTTAAAAATCAATATATTGTATGTGAAAAAAAACACAAAACAAAATAGCTGCGAACACCTGTGCATATGTGGATAACTTTGTGGATGACAACAGCTTTTCAACAGGCAGAACCCTATTTATACACCAGTTATCAACAGTAGGAGAGGATAACTTATACTTTGTTCACAAGTATAAAGGAAATTGTAGAGAAAGTAGTAAAACTAAACGAATTAAAGCTGTCTCCTATGTTTAGAGTTTTGCTATAGATAGCATGGTACAAATTGGTTCTAGAGTTAGTTCTCCTTCCTATCCCAGATGATTAATAATAAAATTAGCATAACAATATCTAACCGTGCCTCAAATAAAAAAGATAGTAATCCTTGGCTTAATAAAATAGGGAGCTTTGTTAAATATAATGCTACAAGCATAATTAAAATTAAAGGTGGTACAGCTAGATGAAGGTAAGACCTCCCAGCTATAAACATCCCACAAGCAATTTCGAGAATTGCAACGATAAATAGGGTTAACTCTGGAAAAGGTAAACCTAATTCAGCAAAAGACACTTTAAAATCACTTACAACGAGTTTCATAGTCCCCGATGTTAAAAAAACAAATGCAATGGAATAACATACCCAAGAATACAGTGGTTTGGTTAATTGTTTTTTCATCGTATCCGCCTTTCTTTTCAAAATAGATTCTTTTCCTATCTTCCACACACTAACGAAGCAAATTATGTTGAGGTTTATCCCGTATATAAGGTGCTGTAAGACTCCCACTTCAGGAGTTGGATAAAAACAAGTCTAAGTGGGAGATAACATCTAAATGCCCGATTCGTTCATCTAACAATCAGTGGGTAATGAATGAAAACCCACTGATTGAAGATTCACTTTATCCTTGTCCTAAAGAGTTAAACTGCTCATTACATAAACAGCTCCTTTATTTTCAAAGATATGCATGCAATGAGACAAACTTGCCAAGCTGTATGATTAACCGTATAATTCCTGTAGGTTGAGGAAGGGGTGTGTAAGGGAGTTATGTTACGACGTTTTTTTTCGTACTATAAGCCACATAAGCGTTTATTTATCGTCGATTTTACATCAGCAGTTATTGTCGCCACTTTAGAGCTAGCATTTCCAGTCGCGGTACAGTATTTTATCGATGATTTGTTGCCGGGAAACGATTGGGATTTAATTGTACTTGTCAGTGTGCTACTCTTGCTTGTTTATATACTTAGTACAGTATTGCAATATGTTGTCACATATTTTGGACATAAGTTAGGAATAAATATTGAAACAGATATGCGTCAGGAATTGTTTCATCATGTACAACGGCAATCATTTCGATTTTTTGATAATACAAAAACAGGTCATATTATGAGCCGAATAACCAATGATCTATTCGATATTGGTGAATTGGCACACCATGGACCGGAAGATTTCTTCATTTCCTTGATGACCTTCGTTGGAGCATTTATGATTATGTTTACTATTAATATGAAGCTCGCACTGATTATCTTATTTGCTGTACCTATACTGGTTTTTCTAATTGCTTTTAGTAATATTCAAATGAATAAAGCATGGAAGAAGATGTATGAAGACATTGCTGGTGTCAATGCTCGTATAGAAGACGCTGTATCAGGAGTACGTGTTGTCCAATCATTTACGAATGAAGCATACGAAATGAATCGGTTTACCAAAGATAATAATAGCTTTCGCAGAGCAAAGATCAGAGCTTATAAAGTGATGGCAATTGTCCATTCAAATATTTATATGCTTATGCGTGTCATTACACTACTAGTATTAGTAGTTGGTGCATGGTTGACTTATCGTGATGAGTTGTTAATTGGCGAACTTGTCAGCTTCGTTTTATTTGTTAATGTACTATTTACGCCGATTCAAAAAATTACCGCTTTATTGGAGTTATATCCAAAGGGGATGGCCGGCTTTAAACGGTTTATTGATTTATTGGATGTTGACCCAGATGTGCAAAATAAAGCCGATGCGCAGCCTGTAACTTACTTACATGGAAATATTGCCTTTCATAATGTCACTTTTACATATGAAAAAACGCAAAAGCCGGTTTTAAATGATTTAAGCTTTCACATTCAGGCTGGAGAAACAATTGCTTTCGTTGGACCTTCTGGAGCTGGAAAAACGACTATTTGTTCATTAATTCCTAGGTTTTATGATGTCAATGGCGGAAAAATTACTATCGACGGCACTGATATTCGGGATATGACAAAGGAAAGCTTGCGTCAGCAAATCGGTATTGTCCAACAGGATGTATTTTTATTCACTGGGACGTTACGTGAAAATATTGCTTATGGCAAGCTGAATGCGACCAATGAGGAAATTGAATTAGCAGCACGTCGGGCTCATATGGAAGAATTTATTAATGACTTGCCTCATGGTTTTGAAACTCAGGTTGGTGAACGAGGCTTAAAGCTGTCGGGAGGGCAAAAGCAACGCATAGCAATCGCACGTATGTTTTTAAAAAATCCACCAATTTTAATTCTAGATGAGGCGACTTCTGCTTTGGATACTGAAACGGAGATGATCATCCAAAAGGCATTAACAGAACTTGCTAAAGATCGCACGACACTTGTCATTGCACATCGGTTAGCCACTATTAAAAATGCTGATCGAATTATGGTGGTTACGAAGGATGGAATTGAAGAGGAAGGCAGTCATGAGCAGTTACTGGAGCGTGATGGTATTTTTGCTCATTTGCATCGGGTGCAAATGCGTTAGCATATTTAGTTCTTCATGAGAAAGACCTGCCTTTTATGAAGCGAAACCTAGAAGTAAATTTAAACGTAATTTTAAATCAAATGCTTTCTTATTAAGCCAGTTGAGGATAACGAAATAACCGAATAGCCACGTCCGGCGCATGAGCCCAGCAACTAGGCGACTTAGAAATGCGCCCTATGATAAGTCAGCATCGGTTCGTGGCAAAGAGGAAGGCCGACTAAAAACGGGCTTGCCGCTCAGGCGTCGGCATACCCCTGTTTTTAGTGGCGTGATTCCTTTATCTCAGTTAATTCGTTCCATTCGCTACGTTGCTAAACGGGCGCTTGCGCCTTTGTTCTAATATAGAGCATATTTGAATATACGTCCGTATGAAATTTGTATAAGCTGCCAAAGGATTATCTGTCCCTTTCTTGCTATAATTGTTAATAATTTATGACAATTTCAATTTTTAGAGTAAATTACGTTTCACTCAAATAAGATAGAGGTACAGCAACTAATAAATGAATAAAAGTAGAGAGGGGATTTACGATGGATCATTTGGAACAAGCGACACAAGGATATAGTTTGCCGAGAATAGGAGAAAAAGCACCTGATTTTACTGCAAAAACGACCCACGGAGATATTTCTTTACAGGATTATAAAGGGAGATGGGTCGTGTTGTTTTCGCATCCAGCTGATTTTACGCCCGTATGTACCTCTGAGTTTGTAGCTTTCCAGGAAGTCTACGACCGTCTGCGTGATATGAATACAGAATTAATTGGCTTAAGTATTGATAGTGTCAGCTCTCATATTGCTTGGGTCAGAAATATGGAAGAGAATTTTAATACAACGATTGAATTCCCAATCATTGCTGATTTGAACCAGAAAGTTGCTACGAAATATGGAATGATTATGCCTGAATCCGATGGTACAGAAACATCACGAGCGGTATTTGTCATTGATGATAACCAGACGATTCGTGCGTTAATCTATTATCCTCTATCAACAGGACGTAACATAGAAGAAATTGTTCGCCTTGTGAAAGCTTTGCGAACTACTGATGAACATGGGGTTTCAACACCTGCAAATTGGCAACCTGGTGATAAGGGGATTGTTAAACCGCCTCAAACAAAAGCAGAAGCGAATGAACGTATGAATAATAGGGAATACGAATGCGTGGATTGGTACTATTGCAAAAAGGAAATTAACTAAGCAAAATGGATATCCCCAGCTGCATAATTGGGGTCTTTCTAGAAAGATAA
Source organism: Virgibacillus pantothenticus (assembly GCF_018075365.1). Classification (GTDB taxonomy): domain Bacteria; phylum Bacillota; class Bacilli; order Bacillales; family Amphibacillaceae; genus Virgibacillus; species Virgibacillus pantothenticus. The sequence goes on along the minus strand of NZ_CP073011.1, from coordinate 4,718,284 downwards.
GAAAGTATAAAATGAGGTGCTTGGGGATAACGAAAAAACCGACTAGCCACGTCCGACGCAAGCGCCCAGCAACGATGCGTCTTCACGAGATCACCTTACGATAAGGCATCATCGGTTCGCCGCTAAGAGGAAGGCCGACTAAAACCGGGCTTGCCGCCCATCGTCGGCATACCCCTGTTTTTAGTGGCATGATTCCTAAATCTTTAGTTGATTTGTTCCATTCGCTACGTTGCTAAACGGGCGCCCTGCGCCTTTGTTCCACTATAGGAAAGTATAAGATTTTTTGGTTTATAGTATAAGAGAAACAAAGGCTTCCGCCATAATACTTGGCTCAAGCCAAGTTTTTCTAAGATAAATAAAGTGAATATTCAAGCAGTAAGGTGTTCATTCATCCCTCACTGCTTGTTAGTACCGTAATGGTATGATCTAAAGGCCTCTTACGAAACAGGGCATGGAGGTGCTGTTCTCTCCCACTTAGACTTGTGGCAGTACAATTTATCCAACTCCTAAGCGGGAGCCTTACAGCACCTTATATGCAGGATAAACCAAATATGCGAACGTACTTTATGAATGAAAGGGGTTTATTTCATGTATTTGAAGTATTTTTATGATTCTTCATTAGCGCAAGCATCCTATATGGTAGCTTGCCAAGCTACAGGGGAAGCTGCTGTTATTGATCCTGCAAGAAATATAGAAGATTATTTAAAGATTGCCAGAGAGCAAGGTTTTCATATTGTCGCAACAGTCGAGACCCATATTCATGCTGACTTTGTATCAGGAGTCACCGAGCTAGCACGGAGAACAGGCGCAACTATTTATCATTCTCTAGAAGGAAACGAAAACGGAGGGTATGAATGGGATAACGCATTACCCGTTCAAGGCGTACGCGACCAAGATATAATCCGCTTAGGTAATGTACAGCTAAAAGCACTTCATACCCCTGGGCATACTCCAGAGCATATGGCGTATGAATTAATAGATGGGGCAACTGCTGATAAGCCAATGGGTGTGTTTACAGGCGACTTCGTATTTGTCGGGGATGTTGGTCGCCCTGATTTATTAGAGAAATCAGTAGGTGTAGCAGGATCAGCAGAAGAAGGTGCACGGCAAATGTTCGCATCCTTACAAAAGTTTAAGAAGTACGCTGATTATGTACAAATTTGGCCTGGTCATGGAGCTGGAAGTGCTTGTGGAAAAGCGCTTGGGGCAGTTCCGACAAGTACGGTCGGCTATGAGCGATTGTTTAATCCAGCTTTTCAGCCAACAGAAGAAGCTGCTTTTGTCGAATTCTTATTGGATGGTCAACCAGAGCCGCCTGCTTATTTTGCAAAGATGAAGGAGGTAAATAAAACTGGCATGACGCCACTATCCAAAGTTCCATATTCGGTAGAAATGCAGCTGGCTGGCGATGGGGTTGCTGAATTAGCTAATGATAAGCAGACGATTGTCATCGACACACGAAGCATCCAAGCATTTGCTACGGGGAGTATCCCTAAAACGATTAACCTTCCTTATCCCGATATGTTTGCCGAATGGCTCGGTCGTTTAGCCGATTATGAAAAATCGATATATCTTATTGCCGAACCATATCAATTTGCTCATTTACGTAAAATAATGCTTAGTATGGGAATGGACAATTTACAAGGATTTTTTTCCACATCTGTTATTGATAGCGCATCCAAATTGTTAACGTATGAAACGCAATCACCATCTGAAGTGGACAAAAAAAGAAAACATGACCATATTCAAGTGGTAGATGTAAGATATACGGATGAATGGGATGAAGCGCATATCCCAAATGCTAAGCATATTCCACTCCCAGAATTAGCAGAAAGAACGGATGAATTAACTCCGGATAAGCCTGTCGCGGTCCATTGTCGTTCAGGAAAGCGTTCGGCAATTGCATCAAGCATTTTAATAAATCAAGGATTTGACGTCATTAACGTAAAAGGCGGATTTATAAATTGGGAAAATGAAAATCTAGAAACGACGAAAGCATAGAGACAAGAGGGCTAAGTGTCCTCTTGTTTTTTTGTAAAGATAAGAAACCAGCATGGCTCGCCTAGAGCGCAAGCCACCATCTATGATGAAAAATTTTGCTTTATACTGTTTAGATTCTTGAAATACTACCTAAAATAAATAAGTTATAATGGTAAATAGCGTTTTTTTCATACAAAAGTATAAAATGAGGTGCTTGGAGATAACGAAATAACTGAATAGCCACGTCCGGCTTCAGCGCCCAGCCAACGATGCGACTTTAGAAATGGGCCCTACGATAAGGCCTCATCGGTTCGCGGCAAAGAGGAAGGCCGACTAAAACCGGGCTTGCCGCCCAGACGTCGGCATACCCCTGTTTTAGTGGCATGATTCCTTTATCCCGGATATAAGGTGCTGTAGACTCCCACTTCAAGAATGGAAGCGGTGAGCTAAACAAGTTGAAGTGGGAGGTAACAGCACCTAAATCCCCGATTCGTTCAACTAACAATCAGCGGGGATGGAAGAACCCCCCGCTGATTGAAGGTTCACTTTATCTTTAGTTGATTCGTTCCATTCGCTATGTTGCTAAACGGGTGCCCTGCGCCTTTGTTCCACTATAGGAAAGTATAAGTTTTTTTGGTTTATAGTATAAGAAAAACAAAGGCTTCCGCCATAAGACTTGGCGACAAGCCAAGTTTTTCTAAAATATATGATGTGTGTTAAGTTAATTCTTTTCGTTCGTTATTTTTCGTAAGCAGTAAGCGTAAGAAAATCCGGTAAGATGGTAAGTTGACAGGATTATTAAGTTATTATAAAATGACTGATAGTCAGTCAAATTCTTTATCGAGGTGAGGAGATGGATAATAAGAAACAAAAGATTGTACAGTCAGCCATCCACGTTTTTCGTGAAAAGGGGATCGAAAAAACGAAGGTATCTGATATTGTTAAAGGCGCTGGCGTTGCCCAAGGAACTTTTTATTTGTACTTCCCATCCAAGCTAGCAGTGATGCCGTCCATTGCTGAAGTAATGGTTAAAAAAATCGTTGAAGCAATGGAAGAAGAAGTCAATCGCGATGAAGCATTTATCGAACAATTAGAACAGGTGGTTCATGTTGCCTTCCAAATAACGAATGATTATCGAGAAATTTACGCGCTTATGTTTGCGGGATTGGCATCGAGTCAATATTTAAGTGAGTGGGAGAAAATTTATGAGCCCTATTACGCCTGGATGCAGGAATTTTTAAATCAACCGAAAGCTGCTTCTATTTTGCGTGAATATATGGACGTGGAGGCAACAGCTAAATTACTGATCGGATTAATTGAAGCAGCGGCTGAACAATCCTATTTGTTTGATAAGCAAGATGAAGAAAAAGCGAATCAGAAAAAGAAAGAAGTATTGGAATTTGCCAAACATGCATTATGCAAATAGTTTGGGGAAATGAAGGAAGAGAAAACAAACCTGTATGTAACCGACTTGGCGTAAACCAAGTTTTTCTTTCCCACAGAAATGACTGATAGTCAGTCATAAGAAGTAGAAAAATATAAGTCTAGAATAGTGAAAAATTGCTCAGGACATTGATAATCCATGCAATTTTATGCCTTGAGCAAAGCGAAAGGAATGGTTATAAAAAATGAATAAATCATGGATTTACGTTATTTTAACAAGTGTATTTGAATTAATTTGGATTTATGGCTTTAACATAGCTTCCACCTGGTGGCATTGGGTGTTCATTATTAGTGCTATCTTATTAGATCTACATTTTTTATCCAAAGCATGCGAAGGAATCCCAACTGGAACCGTATATGCTATCTTTGCGGCAGCTGGAACAGTAGGAACAGCTTTGATGGATGTATATATATTTGATGGCAGTTTAAGTATGGGGAAAATTTTCTTTATGTTTCTTCTCGTCGTAGGCGTAATCGGCTTGAAACTATTTGATGCGCCAAATCAATCAGCAAAGCAGGAGGTGCATTCATAATGGGCTGGCTTTTAGTAGCATGTGCATCCGTATTTGAAATCTTAGGAGTTTTAGGCTTGCGATTATATAGCCAAAATAAGACGGTTGCAAATGGGTTATTGTATCTTGGGGGGCTAGGTGCATCCTTTGCCTTTCTTTATGCTTCCTTTTCGCATTTACTTGTAAGTGTTGCCTATTCTGTGTTTATGGGAGTCGGTACGGCTGGGGCTGTATTAATGAATATGATTTTCTTCGGCGAATCGACGAATAAGCTACGCGTTTTTAGTTTAGTACTGATTATTATCGGTGTCGTCGGACTTAAAGCATTATCCTAATAAGCGGAGAGATCAAGTAAAGCGGCAAATCGATAGATTATTTTTCTGGTCCCTATTAAATTTACGGTCACACTTATCTGTTTCTTGAATATAAAGATAATATCAAATTATTCTCATGTTTTAGAAAAAGGGATTGACTTTTCTTGGGAAAACATTTAATATATCAAGCAATATATGCATAGATTCTTTTTTAGAGAGACTTGGTAACTCTATAATTGGAAACAGGTTTTTACTATTGTTGTGCTACATTGCCTAACGAGTCATCTGATAAGTAAGAAGAGCATAAGATAAATGGAATAATTGCTCTTCTTATCATTTGAATAAGAAGCGTAACTTCTATCCACTATTTTTGACTTCACTCTCTATTTCCAGCACAACAAATGATCTAGATACCCTAACGCTCTTATATTTGAGAACAACGTAGGAGGGGAAATGTTTGACACGTCAAATACTTTCTTATCAAAATTTTACTGCCGATCCTTTTCAAGATTTCTACCCTAATGATGATACGAAGGGTGCCACCACTATTTTAAGCTGGGCATATGATTTATATGGAGATTCCATTGTATATGCATGCAGCTTTGGTGCAGAAAGTATGGTACTAATTGATTTACTATCTCATGTGAAGCCAGATGCGCAGATTGTCTTTCTAGATACAGGATTACATTTTCAAGAAACGTATGATCTTATTGATGAAGTAACGAAACGATACCCTGATTTGCGAATACGTCTAAAGCAACCTGATTTATCCGTCGAAGAACAGGCTGCAAAGCATGGCTCAGCCTTATGGAAGCGACAACCAGATCAATGTTGTTTTATCCGTAAGATCAAACCACTGGAAGAGGTGCTTGACAGTGTGCCTGCTTGGATTTCCGGACTGCGCAGAGAGCAGTCATTAAGTCGTAGAAAAACTGACTTTGTGAATAAAGATGAACGATTTAAAAGCATTAAAGTATGCCCATTGATACATTGGACTTGGGATGATGTCTGGAATTATATTCGAAAACGACAATTGCCATATAATGAACTACATGACAGGAATTACCCAAGTATTGGGTGCATTCCCTGTACTTCGCAAGTAATGGAATCTGATGATTTGCGTGCAGGGAGATGGACGGGGCAAACGAAAACAGAATGTGGTCTGCATACGGCAAATAATAAACATGATTCGTGATGGTCTGAGAACTCATCTTTTTTATTTCATTTAATTCCTAGTAATTTAATTGGTATACTAAGTTTTAGCTTGCATATAAAAATAGTAGTGAGGTGAGAGCGTTGTCGTTGGATGTAACAAATAGCCCATTTAATCAAGAGCAAATAGAACAATTAAGTCGATTGTTACCAACCTTAACGAATAATCAAAAGGTTTGGCTAAGTGGCTACCTTTCAGCTGTTATATCTAAAAAAATCCAGCACACTAGTAATCAAGTCCCGCAAATGGATAGTCAGCTGGTGAGTGCTGGTGGTCCATCCCAGAGAACAGTAACGGTATTATACGGCTCAGAAACAGGAACAGCCCGTTCACTAGCAGAAAGGATGGCTGAGAAACTAGATGAAGCTAATTTTATGGTGATCTTCTCAGCTCTTGATGATTTTAAGCCAAGTAAATTAAAAAAGACAGAGGATTTATTCATTATAACGGCAACCCATGGCGAAGGTGAACCACCAGATAATGCGATATCTTTTTATGAATTTCTTCATAGTAGAAAAGCACCTAAATTGGAACATTTGCGTTTTTCCGTGTTGTCACTTGGTGATGAGTCATATGAATTTTTTTGTCAAACTGGAAAGGACTTTGATAAACGCCTAGAAGAATTAGGTGGAGAGAGGATATATGACCGAGTAGATTGTGATTTAGATTTTGATGAACAAGCGGCTGCGTGGATGGACGGTGTTCTCGGTATTTTAAAGAAGGCAACGGATGCTGCTGACCAGAACGCGCTTTTAAGTCAGCAAAAGGCAGGTATGAACATTTCAGAAAACCCTGTTTTTTCAAGAACAAATCCATTTATGGCCGAGGTTATAGACAATATAAACTTAAGCGGTCGCGGTTCTAAGAAACAAACACATCACTTGGAACTATCTCTCGATGGATCCCACTTTACCTTCAAACCAGGAGATAGTTTAGGGATTTATCCGAAAAATGACCCTGTATTAGTTGAGCAACTCATAAAAGAGCTGGAATGGGACGCTGAACAAGATCTATCTGTGAATAAGCAGGGGGAAATAAAGTCATTACGTGAAGCTTTGCTTTCTCATTTCGAGCTAACCGTTTTAACCACATCTATGTTAGAAAAGGCAGCAAGATTGTTTGCGAATGAAGCATTAACCAAACTTTTAGAAGCAACTAATAAAGAAAAATTAAACTCTTATTTAAAGGGAAGGGATGTTCTCGATTTAGTAACCGATTTTCCACCGAAAAAGCTGGCACCTAAGGATTTTGTGAGCATATTGCGAAAGCTGCCTGCTCGACTTTATTCCATAGCCAGCAGTTACAAAGCCAACCCTGACGAGGTTCATCTAACGATTGGAAAGGTAAATTATGTTGCTCATGGACGTAAGCGATTTGGTGTTTGTTCTAGTCAAGTTGCAACAAGAGTGGAAATAGGTGACAAGTTACCGGTGTATATTCACCAAAATCTTAATTTTCAATTTCCTAATGATCCCCAAACGCCTGTCATTATGATTGGACCTGGTACGGGAGTGGCTCCGTTTCGTTCCTATTTGGAGGAGTTGGAGGAAACCGAAGCCAAACGAAAAACATGGCTTTTCTTTGGCGAACAGCATTTTTCATGTGATTTTCTCTATCAAGTAGATTGGCAAAAGTGGCTAAAAGCAGGTGTGCTTTCGAGAATGGATGTTGCATTCTCAAGGGATACCGATCAAAAAGTATATGTGCAACACAAGATGCTTGAAAAAAGCAACGATTTTTATAACTGGTTAAAAGCAGGCGCTGCTGTTTACGTATGTGGAGATGAGAAGCATATGGCGAGGGATGTCCATCAAACGATGATGACCATATTAAGACAGGAGGGAGACATGAGTGAGGAGGAGGCTAAAGCATACTTGCAGCAAATGCGTCTAGAAAAACGATATCAGCGAGATGTATATTAATTTACTGAATTAATAGGGTTATAGGCTAGTTAAAACGCATGTTAGTGAAGGGAGTTCAACTCAATGGCAAAGGAAAAAGATGCACTTCATAAAGCACCTCTAGATGATATGGAGCGAATAAAGGAAGCAAGTAATTTTCTACGAGGAACGATAACGGAAGGGCTTGCAGATCCGATCACAGGAGCAATTTCTGCTGATGATAATAAGGTGCTGAAGTTTCACGGAAGTTATCAACAAGATGATCGTGATCTACGAGATGAACGTAGACGTCAAAAATTAGAGCCTGCTTATCAATTTATGCTTCGAGTACGGGTTCCAGGAGGGATTGCTACACCTGAGCAATGGCTTGTGGTGGATGAGCTTGCTGACAAATATGCAAATGGAACCATTCGTTTAACTACAAGGCAAGCATTTCAACTGCATGGCATTTTGAAATGGGATTTGAAAAATACGATAAGAGAAATTAATCATACACTTATGGATACATTAGCCGCTTGTGGTGATGTAAATCGAAATGTGATGTGTAATACCAATTCGTATCAATCGGCAGTCCATACAGAGGTTCAGAAATGGGCTCAAGAAATTAGTGACCATCTCTCCCCAAGAACGGGAGCATATCATGAGATTTGGCTAGATAAAGAAAAAGTGGTGGATTCACGAGATGAAACGGAAACAGAGCCAATTTATGGAGCAACCTATTTACCAAGAAAATTCAAAATTGGCATTGCAGTACCTCCATCAAATGATATTGATGTATTCTCACAAGACCTCGGTTTTATTGCCATTCAAGAAGCTGATGAGCTGGTAGGTTTTAATGTTTCTGTCGGTGGTGGGATGGGAATGACGCACGGAAACTCCAATACGTATCCGCAATTAGGGCGGGTGATTGGTTTTTGTACTCCTGATCAAGTGATTGCTGTAGCAGAACAAATTGTTACAATTCAGCGAGATTATGGAAATCGATCTGACCGAAAGAAGGCCAGATTCAAATACACCATTGATGCAAGGGGTATAGATTGGCTAAAGCAAACGTTACATGAACGATTAGGCTGGGAGCTGAAGAAACCGAAAGATTACCAGTTTGAAAATAATGGGGATGGCTACGGATGGGTGGAGGGAAACGGCAAATGGCATTTCACATTATTCATTGAAAATGGCCGTGTAAAGGATACGGATGACTATCCATTAAGAACAGGACTAAGGGAAATAGCAAAGATTCATACGGGAGATTTTCGCTTAACACCTAATCAAAATCTAGTGATTGCAAATGTTACGAAACAAAAGAAAGATCACATCGAGCAACTAATCCAAACGTACAAACTAACAGATGGTGGGCAGCTTAGTGGGCTGCGGCGTAATTCCATGGCTTGTGTAGCTTTACCGACTTGTGCTTTAGCAATGGCAGAATCAGAAAGATACCTACCTTCATTAATCGAAAAAATAGAAGCGATTCTTCAAGAAGCAGGTCTGCACCAAGAAGAAATTGTAATACGTATGTCAGGCTGCCCAAACGGTTGTTCACGACCAGCTCTAGCTGAAATAGCTTTTATTGGTAAGGGTCCTAGCAAGTACAATATGTATCTTGGTGGAAGCTTCACCGGAGAACGATTAAGTAAGCTCTATCGGGAAAATATAGGAGAACAGGAGATTTTAGATACACTCGGACCGATTATAAATCAGTATGCAAAGGAAAGGCTTGTTGGGGAGCGTTTTGGAGACTTTGTTATTCGCGCAAATTATGTAGAAGCTGTATATTCCGGACTCGATTTTCATCGATAGTGGAGGTTTTAGGCGATATTAATAGAGAGGCGGAGGGAGCTATGGGAAAGGTATATTTGGTGGGGGCAGGTCCAGGAGACCCCGATTTGATTACGGTAAAAGGTGTCAAGATCATCGGTCAATCAGATGTTATTTTATATGATCGTTTGGTGAATGAACAATTATTAGATTATGCACCTGAACAAACAACACGAATCTATTGTGGGAAACGTCCAGATTACCATGCGTTAAAACAGGAAGAAATCAACCGATTACTCTGTCATTATGCAAGAAGAGGAAAGATTGTTACGAGATTAAAAGGTGGAGACCCATTTATTTTCGGAAGAGGGGGAGAGGAGGCTCTAGCTTTAGGAAAATATCAGATTCCATTTGAAATTGTACCAGGAATCACTTCTGGATCAGCCGCGCCAGCTTATGCAGGGATCCCGTTAACCCATCGTCAGATTAGTTCCTCCGTTGCCTTTGTATCGGGTGTAACTAGGAAGGAAGAAGATAGTGAAGCATATTGGGAGCATCTTGCTAAGGGCCCGGATACCCTATGTATCTATATGGGCGTAAAAAACCTTCCTGAAATTTGCAAGTATCTGATTCGATATGGCAGGGATGCAATGACGCCGATTGCCGCTATCTATTATGGGACAATGCAAGTACAACAAACGGTCACAGGTACGTTGCAAACAATAGCAACAAAAGCGAAACAGATTAAAAACCCTGCGATGATTATTGTTGGCGATGTTGTTCGATTGCGTGAGCAGATACAGTGGTTTGAAGAGATGGCTTACGAAGCCGAGTCGCCAAGTGCTGTAAGCAGTTGATGAAAGGGGAAATATGATAATGCAAGGAGTGCTTTATGTAAGTCATGGGAGTCGCTATGCTGATGCTACGGCAGAGGCAACGGCATTTCTTGAGGCAGTGAAAGAACAAGTAAATCTCCCCTTGCAGGAAATCTGCTTTCTCGAATTGGCTTCTCCTAATATGATGCAGGGAATAGCTAATTTGGTAGCTCAAGGGGCAACCAGCATCGCAATCATACCTGTTCTATTATTACAGGCAGGTCATTATTATCATGATATCCCGCAGGTCATTGCGCAACAAAGGGCATTATATCCAGCGGTTTCGTTTTCCTATGGTCAGCCTCTCGGTGTACAGGATCGGATTATCCAGATATTAGCTGAGCGCATCGACCAAGCAGTTGCAGAACGGAGACCAGATATGAAGGTACTGTTAATAGGCAGGGGAAGTAGCAATCCACAAACAGTTATGGATATAGAAACGATTGTATGTAAGCTGAAACGAATAACGACGCTGAACCACATTGAAGCCTGTTATTTAGCAGCTTGTGAACCATCTTTTGATAAAAAGCTGCAAACGGCGGTTACAGAGAAAAATTCGCAAATCGTCATTGTCCCATATATCTGGTTTACCGGATTTCTAATGCGACATATTCATAAAAAGGTTACAAAATTTAAGGGTACAGATAAAGAAATCGTTGTTTGTCAGCATTTAGGGGAGCATCCCGCAATGCAGGAAGCATTAAAGGATCGTGTTATCGAGGCAATATCGTAAAGCTAATATGATAAAAAGGGTGTTACATGAATGGCCCGTATTCCATTAATGGTTGAATTAAATGAAAAGCAAGTAGTTATTGTTGGTGGAGGCATAATAGCAGCAAAACGTGTAAATACAATGATGGAAAGCTGTGCGCAAATTACCGTTATTAGTCCTACGATTAATCAAGCAATTCGAAGGGCTTGGGAAGCTGGCTTTCTTATATGGCGACAAAAGACATTCGAGGCTACGGATATTCAACAGGCTGTGCTCGTTATTGCAGCTACTAACAATCAATTGGTGAACCAATTCGTATGTCGGTCAGCACCAGCTGGGTGTCTTGTAAATAATGCTTCCGATGCAGTAGAAAGTCATGTTCATTTTCCTGCTCATTTAAAGCAAGGAAGATTATCTATCAGTATTTCAACCAATGAAGCAAGTCCAACGCTAGCAGCCAAAATTAAGCAAGAACTCGAAGCTGTCTATAACAAGGACTATATAGGCTATGTGGAATTCTTATATCAAAGCAGGCAGCTACTGAAACAATCCACATTGGATAAGCAACAACAGAAAAAGCAATTGCAAGCTCTCGTTTCCGATGAATTTCTATGTAAAGATAAACAGCTGCAGGCACTCCAGTCGCTGAAGCAGATAGCGGGAAGGATGAATGCGAGTGAAGGGGTTATATAACAAAAGGATAGGTATAGCTGCTACACGAAAAGCAGACCAGATAGCAACATTAGTAAAAAAATATGAGGCTATACCTTCGTTTTTTCCTATCCAAGGCGAACAAGTATTGGATGAAGATACATGTGTAGAAAATATCTCTTCTTTATTGTCAGAGCCGTTTGACCTTATCATTCTAACAACTGGGATAGGAGCAGAAAGCTTAGAAAGGGTTGCCCGAGATCGAAATTGCTGTTCAGATTTTATTCAGAAGCTAGAGCGAACGACGTTAGCAGTTCGTGGCAGTAAAACAATTCATTGGTTAAAAAAGCATGCGATTTCTCCTGCTTTTGTATCGCAAGACGGCACCATGGCAGACTTATTGCTAACACTTGCTAATGCTGATCAGCAGGGGAAATGTGTATATATACAGGCATATAACCAAGACGATGCGTGGTTAGAAGCCGCATTAGAGAATTTAGGCTATGCTGTCTATTTGGCAAAACCTTATTATTATAAGCAACCGAATGCGGACATATTACGAGCGTTAAAAGATGCAATAATAGGCTCATGGTTAGATGCTGTTATATTTACAAGTAAAACACAGGTTCAGAATCTGTTCCAATCCCTTTCAGATCAAGAACAAAAGCAGGTGATAGCTGCATTTCATGAACATGTCTTAGCTGCCGCAATTGGGATGGTGACCGCGCAGGAATTAAAAAAATATAACATTTATGATGTTTTTTATCCAACGAAGCCCAAGATGGGTCGAATGATCGTAGAAATGAACTATTATTACGAACAATATATTGTCCCATAAAGTGAATTATCAATCAGTTGGGTTTTTATCTCCCCCCACTGATTGCTAGTACAGCAAGGATGTGACCTAAAGGCTTCTGAGCGAATCGGGAATTTCGGTGCTGATATCTCCCACTTAGACTGGGTTGTAATGGTCTGGAAGAGGAAGTCTTACAGCACCTTATATCGGGATAAATAGGTACGTAATGAAAATGAATAGGAGGGAGTTCAAGTGATATCAACAACGGAACAGTTAGGAAGTATTCCACATGGTGGCAAATTGATCCAAAGGCAAGTTGATCGTGAAGAACGAGATATGTATTTACAAACCATAGCGAACTTAAAAACAATCACATTAAATAGTTGGCATCTATCTGATTTGGAATTGATAGCGAATGGTGGGTTTAGTCCTCTCATTGGTTTCATGGGTAAGTCTGATTATACGAGGGTTGTAGAAGAAATGCGGCTAGAGGATGGTACGATTTGGAGCATTCCTATCACACTAGATGTAGAGCAAACCCAAGCAGAAACATTGGAAATAGGTGACCAAATTGCACTTATGGGAGAGGATAATGAAGCCTATGGTGTCTTAGACCTTACCGAAAAGTTTCGCTATGAAAAGGAAAAAGAAGCAAAATTTGTGTATGGCACAATCGATCCTGCACATCCAGGCGTAAAAAAAGTTTATGAAAAAGGGGATGTATATGTAGCTGGACCTATTCGGCTCCTACAAAAGAAAACCAATAATCAATTTGCTAACTATCATCTTGATCCTGTGGAAACAAGACAATTATTCAGAGATTTAGGATGGAAAACCATTGTTGGCTTCCAAACGAGAAATCCAGTGCATCGTGCCCATGAATATATTCAAAAATGTGCTTTAGAATCGGTTGACGGTCTATTACTCAACCCTCTAGTAGGAGAAACAAAGTCCGATGATATTTCAGCCGAGATTCGAATGAAAAGCTATGAGGTAATCTTAGACAAATATTATCCGCAAGATCGAACAAGACTAGTAATCTACCCCGCAGCGATGCGTTATGCCGGTCCAAGAGAAGCAATACTACATGCGATTGTCCGAAAAAATTATGGTTGCACACATTTTATCGTTGGACGGGACCATGCAGGTGTCGGTGATTTTTATGGAACTTATGAAGCGCAGGAGTTAATTTGTGAATACGAAGCAGAGCTGGGAATACAAATTTTCGCCTTTGAACATGCCTTTTACTGCACAGCATGTGAAAATATGGGAACCGAAAAAACATGCCCGCATGATCGAACCTACCACGTGCATTTAAGCGGCACGAAAGTACGTGAGAAGTTACGTAATGGCGAAGATTTGCCAAAGGAATTTTCGCGGCCAGAAGTAGCAAAAGTTTTAAGAGAAGGCTTAAGACGTTAATTAAAGGGAAGGTTTCGCATGTCGAATGAAATGATCGTTGTTTCTATCGTAATATGTTTCATGATTGGTGCGCTTATCATGGACATTGCTCGTCCAGTCATCATTGTGTTTACCGCGTTAACCATCTTTTTAATAACAGGTATTTTAACACCAGAGGATGCACTTATTGGTTTTTCAAATGAAGGGATGCTCACCATTGCTCTTTTATTTGTTATAGCAGGGGCGATTCAAAAAAGCGGTATCATTGAAGATATTATGAAAGGCTGGCTAAATAAAAGTAATAGTTTAATTGGTTCCATGATCCGTGTGCTTATACCAACATCTGTACTTTCTGCCTTTTTAAATAATACGCCGATTGTTGTTACGTTCACCCCAATGATTAAAAGTTGGTGTGAGGAGCGTCAAATTGCTCCATCTAAATTCTTAATCCCCCTTTCATATGCAACCATTTTAGGCGGAACCATTACGTTAATGGGGACATCCACCAACCTCGTTGTCCATGGCATGCTAATGGATTACGGCTATGACGGGTTTTCCATCTTTCAGTTAGCAGTTATCGGCATTCCGATTACCGTTGCTGGGCTCATTTATTTGCTTGTTATAGGGAGACATCTTTTACCTGACCAGAAAGGATTGCAACAGCAAGTAAGAGAGAGTTCAAAGGAGTACATTGCAGAATTGATGGTAGAAGATTCATTTTCAGGGGTAAATCGGACGGTAAAAGAGGCTGGATTAAGAGAGTTAAAGGGTCTCTATTTATTGGAAATTATTCGTGATAAGGAACGCGTATTCCCGGTTCGCTCGACAACTAGAATTCAAGCAGGAGATCGCCTTATTTTTACTGGTTTAATTACGGCATTAGCTGGATTGCAAGCAACGAAAGGGCTAACAGTTAGCATGGGAAAGTCTGTAGATGTTGATGATTTACAAAAGGCTAACTCAACCATTGTAGAAGCTGTGGTATCGCATCAATCTTCTTTACTTTACAAATCAATTAAGCAAGCTAAGTTTCGATCCTTATATGATGCTGGAGTTATCGCAGTTCATCGAAATAACGAACGTCTTAAATCCAAGATAGGTGATATCTTGTTAAAGCCAGGTGATAGCTTACTATTACTGGCGGGAGCGGATTTTATTGAAAAGTATCAGCAATCCGAAGATTTTTATGTCGTAACGCCGTTTCATCGCAATGCCTTTAAAGGGTGGATAACGATCATCTTGTTTTTAACGATGATTTTACTAATTACAATCGGAATTCTAAGCATGTTTAAGGCGATGTCTATTGTAGTTGTGGTTATGTTAGCAATGAAGGTAACCACGATTGAAGAGGCAAAGAAATATATCCATTTTGATGTCCTGTTACTTATTGCTTGTTCATTTGGTATTGGAATGGCGACGATGAAGTCAGGTCTTGCATCTTGGATTGCTGATGGGATATTAGCTGTAGGAGAGCCGCTGGACTTATTTATCGTATTGTTCCTTATTTATATAGTAACCAATATATTCACGGAAATCATTACGAACAGCGCAGCGGCTATTTTGATGGTTCCGATTGCCTTCGAGATGGCAGCTACACTAGATTTAGATCCAATGGGTTTTGCGGTTACAACGACGATTGCAGCGTCTGCCAGCTTTATTACCCCAATCGGCTATCAAACGAATCTAATTGTTTATGGTCCTGGAGGCTACACATTTAAAGACTATGTAAAAATAGGGACACCACTAAGTATCCTGGTTATGCTGATTACTGTAATTATTGTATACTTTTGGTGGTTTTAGGAGGGGAAAATATGAGTAAATCGAAGCATATTTCTTGGCATGAATCTATGGTAACAAAGGAATTTAGACAAAAGCGAAACAAGCATAAAAGTGCAGTACTTTGGTTTACGGGGTTATCCGGATCTGGAAAATCAACTCTCACCGTAGAGTTGGAAAGGAAGCTTTATCAACTAGGTATTTACACGTATCGGTTAGATGGCGATAATATCCGCCATGGGTTGAATAAGAATCTTGGATTTTCTCCAGAGGATCGAACAGAAAACATACGAAGAATTGGCGAAGTATCGAAGCTATTTATCGATGCAGGGATTCTTACATTAACTGCCTTTATTTCGCCGTATCGAGAAGATCGAAATCTGGTAAGAGCGCTGTTACCAAGTAACGAATTTATTGAAATTTACGTGAAATGTAGTTTAGAAGCATGTGAGGAACGTGATCCAAAGGGGTTGTATAAAAAAGCACGTGCTGGTGAAATTGCGGGATTTACTGGCGTTGATGCACCTTACGAGGCACCAATTGCTCCTGAATTAACGATTGATACGGAGAAACTATCTGTGGAAGAAGCAACGCAACAGGTTATGAATTACTTGTTAGAAAATGAATATTTAACAGAATAAATACCAAATATCCCCATTGTGAAAACAACAAAGTGTGATCAAAAAGGAGGTAAAGAGAACCGAGGTCGGCTAATCTTTGCGTCCTTGAAAAATAAAAACACTATTTCTGCGTGCGAAGTATTAATGTCGTAGCTTTCTTATCCTGTGCGGGAACCGATACTAGTACGTCTTGAGCGCCTAAGTTATGAAGTGGCGACGTATCGGTAGCGTACTTGTACAGATGTACTGGCTTTTACGCCCGTCACAGGAAGTGGGCAGTTTTAGTAGCAGCTCCCATCTTCCATAGAACATATAGATACATGGGTACTAGTGAATCCCTCCTCGAAAAACATTCTCACGTAGGAACAGGGGGTACTCTTTTCCAAGGAACGGAGAACCGAGTCAACTAGCAACGTCGATGTGTCATCTTTAGTACACTTTTTGAACGATCTTTAAAAGGGAAGTACTTGCGGCTATGTAAAAAAAGAGCCCACTAAAACACACCAAAAAAAGCGTGGGCGAGTACTTCCAACTCTAGCTCCAACGCCTAGTCATCTATAGTAACTTCACCATTCGTAGAACGGCAATAGCTATCTTATCGGAGTTTCGATACTTGTTTGGATTTGTACTTTTGTCTAACGGTGGAGCTATAATACCCTAATGTTTAATATGAGTGGGTTATTTGTTGCTAAAACGAACAGACTTCCAGTTTGTTACCGAATAGATCATAAAAAAAAGAGCTCATACTATCATATGTTTCGATTGCTTTTACCGTAACATCCTTATTTTGCAATTGGCTGTGTGTTACTACTATATTTTCTGAGAAAAAGTTAAAATGCGGCTGACGACTTCTTTCATAGGTTGTATCTGCTTTCAATAAAATAAGCGGTGTCTCTCCTAGTTTTAATACGATAAGATTATTTTTTAGATCATCAAATAGTACGGTAGATCCAATATATCGGTATACCAACTTTTAGCTGCTTCTAAATCATGAATGAACACCGTATCCATTCGTTGAAATATCATTAAAAACCACCTTCCTATATTCAGTCAGAATTTAGAATAATGACATTTTAGGTTAAAAGCAACCCCTTTATTTTTTCTCCTCCCACCACAGCCCCGTGTTTTACTGTAAATGTTCTACTTGGTTATAATTTTCCACCCGCCAAGTTTCGTTTTTCAATTGAATATTGCTAATGCATCCATTTATGAGGGATGTTTTGCCTGAACCGATCTCTCCATTGGAAACTTCAGCTAGTATAGCATTGATGGCAGCCCCGTGTGCAACTAACAAAACACGTTGATGAGGATAATTTTGATTTACTTTTTCTACCCCAGCCATTACGCGCTGACGAAACGCTATTCTTTCTTCCTGATTTGGAAAGTGACCATCTGGATACGCCTGTGCCCTCTCTTCCATCGTCATACCTTCTGCATCTCCAAATGAACGTTCTTTAAAATCATCCATTTCTATTAATGGCAGCTGTAAGTACTGATTTATGATTTCGGCAGTCTCTTTTGCACGCAGTAAAGGACTACAAATAAGGATATCATAATCATCAGCGTTTAAATATTTTCCACATGCATGTGCTTGCTCTCTTCCAGTATCATTCAGCGGGATATCTGTTTTTCCTTGTAGCTTGCCTTGTTTATTCCAGTTCGTTTGTCCGTGACGGATAAAACAAATCGTTGTAATGGTTCTTCTCTCCCTTTTCATCATCTATTTTTATTATATCAAATAGTACTAAAAAATTCGCTGTAAACCTATACAAGACTGTTTCCTTCGAACGAAAATGCAAGCTATGTATACACGTATATTTTTTACCCGGATGAGAAAAATAAGCTTTATTCCGTATGTATTTTAGCAGTAGGTTCTCCACATCCCTCCTGTGAGAGAAACTTGAGGAAAAGTGGAAGGGTCCACTGCTATTACGTGTGTCATTCTGTTCAGAGATCTTTAGGTCATTCCCTTGGGGTGCTAATAATCACTTAAGGATAACCAAAGCCCAATGTTTAAAGATTTCCATTACGCTTTTGGTGAAAAATGATTTAGATTATGTTTGTTTAATGGCTTATCGTGGAATCGAACACTATGTGTTATGAATAGAGGAGGTAATTAGATGATGAAACCTGAAGATATGCAAAAAGGGAGCACACCACGTCAACACCAAAACCGGCAGCCAGGATTTGAATCCGAAATGAATCCATTACCGCACCAGCCGCTAGATTATAAAGGTTCCGAGAAATTAGCAGGCAAGGTGGCATTAATAACTGGAGGAGATAGCGGCATCGGTCGTGCAGTAGCTATTTTGTATGCAAAAGAAGGAGCTCATGTAGCTATCTCCTACCTTGATGAGCATGCAGATGCTGAAAAAACAAAAGAATTCGTTGAAGCTGAAGGAGGAAAATGTATTCTGCTTCCTGGGGATATTAAGAGTGCTGCCCATTGCCAGGATCTCGTGGAAAAGACGGTAGAAGCATTTGGAAAAATTAATATTTTAGTTAACAATGCTGCCATTCAATTTATACGCGAGGACGTATTAGATATATCCGATGAACAACTGGAGGATGTATTTCGAGTTAACTTCTTCTCGCAATTCTATTTAACCAAAGCAGCTGTCCGTCATATGAACTCTGGGGATTCGATTATTAATACGTCATCCATTAATGCGTATAGAGGAAATCCGATATTAATGGATTACTCTGCCACGAAAGGAGCGATTACTGCATTCACCCGCAGTATTGCCCAAAGCTTGGCCAAAAAAGGCATTCGTGCAAACTCGGTAGCTCCTGGTCCCGTTTGGACACCACTCATACCAGCATCTTTTGATGAAAATGGCGTAGAAAACTTTGGTCAAGATACGCTGATGAATCGACCTGGTCAGCCATCTGAACACGCATGGCCGTATGTAATGCTAGCGTCAGATGAAGCTTCTTATATGACAGGGCAAGCGATTCACATTAATGGTGGTACATGGACTTCCTCTTAACTGTGTTGATAAAACTATGGAAAGAAAAGCTCCGTTAACAGCGGAGCTTTTTTTACGTGCTTGTATAGAGAAGTATAAAATGAGGTGCTTGAGGATAACGAAATAACCGAATAGTCACGTCCGGCGCATGAGCCCAGCAACGATGCGACTTCACGAAATCGCCCCTACGATAAGTCGTCATCGGTTCGTCTCTAAGAGGAAGGCCGACGAAAAAACGGGCTTGTCGCCCAGTCGTCGGCATACCCCTGTTTTAGTGGCATGATTCCTTTATCCCGTAAAAAGGCGTTGTAGACTCCCACTTCAAGAATGGAAGCGGTGAGCTAAACAAGTTGAAGTGGGAGGTAACAGTACCTAAATCCCCGATTCGTTCAAGGGCCTTTAGGTCATACCCTGGTGGTACTAACAATCAGCGGGGATGGAAGAACCCCCCGCTGATTGAAGGTTCACTTTATCTTTAGTTGATTCGTTCCATTCACTACGTTGCTAAACGGGCGCTTACGCCTTTGTTCATATGCGAAGACTGGATTGGTGTCTAAACAGAAGTCCATAGATTCTGTTTTGTATAGTTTTTGTAAAGTTGTATTTAGTATAATCTAGACGCAAAGTTATGGTAGAAAAACTCATTCTGCGTATGTAATGTTTGCTGTCTTTAAAAGGGGCGTTAACAGCATCGGTAAGACTATCATCGGAAATATGTGCGCAGTTTGTGTTTATCCCATAGATAAGGTGCTGTAAGACTCCTACTGGAAGAGTTGGAGAAACCATACTACAACAGACTAAGTGGGAGATAAGAACACCTAAAATCTCCGTTTCGTAATGAGATTTTTAGGACATATCCTTGTGGTACTAACAATCCGTGTGGGATGGAAGCCCCCACTGATTGAAGCTTCACTTTATCGTACTGAAGTGACTCTCTGCAGATGATCAATGAGAAATAGAAAACAATAGCCAAAAGAGCTTCAGTAAATTCAATGAACGTAGAAGAAAAACGATCGAATAAGGGGGGATGAGCAAAAAATAGGAAATCAAACTAATTGGCATTTGTTATCAACGTGTAGTGAAGGCTTATATACATTTCAGCGAATTGCCAATTGTAGATGTAAGATCGTATATCTCTTAGTTGATCAATAGATTTAAGACTTCTGTATGTTCAGCTTCAAGGGAATATTTTTGTGTGTATGAACTAGTTTATTATTCAACACGTACAAAAGCTGTAAAAATTTCACTCCTTTTTTGCTTGTCAAATACCATACGTTTCACACAACAACACATCATTTCGTATGAAAGTTTTGATCTTAATGAATTGAAAAACGATTTATTAATGAACTATTCGCTATTGTAGAACAGATAAAAGAATCTAAATATCATCGAATTCTTTTTACCGTTATTGGTATCAAGATGATCTTGTTTTAAGAGGAAATATATAAGGAAAGCACCATGTGAACTACAAGGTTTTCCATGCTTTTTAACATTCTATGTAAAGGGCTCTACTATTCCTCTAAAAGATACTAACACCTATATGGAAAGGGGTAGCACATTGAAGAAGCAGTTAAGTGTGCTTTTTATTATTTTCCTTCTAATGCAAACAATTTCTAGTAGTCTAGCATTTCCTATGCAAGTTAAAGCTCAAGGCTCAACTACAGATGAAATTGTAAAGAATATGGAGCTGGTTAATGAATTAGGCGGATCCATTCAGCAAGAAGATAAACAAAAAGCAACACATGTAAAGGTAAGCTGGTCTATTAAAGGGATAACAGTTGAACCTGACAAAGATTATACCCAACAGCTCCCTGCTGTTATTGAAATGGATAAGAAACAGACAGGTAAGTTATTGGTCGAAGAAGGTGAAGTGGGTACTTATATTGTAAATACAGACAACACCCTAACGATTCGCTTTAACGAAGGAATAAGGCAATTTCCAGAAGCGAGCGGGTCGTTTACAGCAGAAATAGCTCCAAGTGCAGAAGATAAGGATCAAGAAGAGAAGGCTGATGAAACTACACCAGAGCAAGATGAAACTGCATCAGAGCAAGAAGATGTGGGATCAACGGATGCGGAAGAAATTGCCGAAGACCCAAAAGAGGAAGTAAACCATGCTGAAAATGCAAATTCTGAAGAAGCAGTTGCAAAACCTGCTGAGGGAGAACAGCTTGAAAAAGCGGCACAAAAAACGGAAGAAATTGATCCGTTAAAAGCGATTAAAGAAAATATTTTAACTCGTGCTGAAGTTATCTATGAAAATAGCGAAGGAGAATCCATAGACAAACCAGGCTTGGGTTCGATCATTGCTATAAAATATTGGTGGGAATTACCAAATGGGCATAAATATAAAGAGGGCGACACCTTTACATTTCAGGTACCGCCAGAGTTAGACATTTATAATGAAATTGATCGTTTGGAAATGAAGTTTAATGGAGAAACGATCGGCTATTTATCTGTAACCAAAGATGGAACAGCAACGATTGAATTTACCAAGTTCATTGAAGGATATTCTAATATCAATGGAAACTTCGAGATTTTAACGCAATTAAGCGAGGAAATTATTATTAACGAAGAGAAGGAAGTTATTATAACCCCAATTGAAGGGAAAGACTCGATCACTATTCCCATAGATTTTAATCCAGCGGGCCCGGCGGTAGAGAAGCAAGGTATTCCAAATCGTACTTACAATGCCGAAGAAATTGAATGGACAGTTGACTTTAATAAAACGTTAGACACGATAAGAAACGCTACCATAAACGATCCGATTCAAAAAGGGCAAGCGCTCAAAGAAGGCTCCATTAAGCTGTATCATTTGCAGACAAAATTAAGTGGTGAAGTGACACAAGGCGAGGAAGTTGACCCTAATTCATATACAGTAGGTAAGACGGAGGACGGGGAAGATTTTACGATCCATTTTAGCGAAGATATCCATTCAGCTTTCCGACTCGTATATGAAACAGATATTACAGATGCAGAACAAGCTGTATTCAAAAATAACGTAACGTTAACAGGTGAGGGAATGCAGGATAAAACTGCTGAAGCTACTGTAACAGTTGGCAGAGGTAAGCCTTTGAAGAAAAAGGCTACACATTATGACCGTGAAAACCAAATTATCACTTGGGAAATCCGTTATAACTACAATGAGAAAAACATCGCCCAAAAAGATGCGTTATTAAAGGACTTTTTTAATGGAAGTCAAGATCTGATTGAAGACTCGTTTGTCGTGAAAAAAATTACGCTGGATGAAAATGGTCATGAAGTAGGCGAAGGAGAAGTCGTTACTAATTATACAGTCGACCCTAAACAACAAGGCGATCAAAACGGCTTTCATTTACAGTTTACCGAAGATATTTCTTCCGCTTACAAAATGGTATATAAAACGAAGGCTTCGGAACGAGTGTTTGACGAGCAAGAGATTACGAATAAGGTTGATGCTGGTGACCATAGCGCCACAGGAAAAGAAAATATCGGTCAGGTGATCTTATTCAAGAACCATGGGAAACCAAACTATAAGGATAAAACGATTGAATGGATGATTAGTTTTAACCACGATAAACATAAGATGAATCATGTAGTCCTGAAAGACACCTTCACCAATAAAGGTCTTACACTTTTACCGGAAACGATTAAAATTTCAGGTATGGAAAAAGGAACAGATTATAAACTGGTTAAAAATGAAGCGGATGAATTTGTAATTGAATTTAAAAAAACAATAACTGAACCGCATACGATAAGTTATATGACAGAATTTGACTATGATCAACGCGAAGATAAGGATAAGCATTTTATTAACCATGCACATCTGACTTGGACAGATGAAGATGGAAACAATAGGGAAAAAGAAGCTGATGCTACATTTACACCGGATGAGTATACACAGCATAACGGGTTTAAACATGGTTCCTATAACGCAGTAACAAAAGAGATTACATGGAATATAGGTGTTAATTACAATTTAAAAACGTTACAAAATGCAGCTGTGAAAGATTATATTCAAGGCAATCAGCAGCTAATACGTAATTCGATTACGGTATACTTGATGGAACTCACAGGCAAAGAAAATGGCACAAAGTTAAGAGAAGCAATACCAGGAGAAGATTACTCCATAAAATTTATTCAAAATGAACAAGGCAAGCCAGGCTTTCAAATCAATTTTGAAAAAGAGATTAATGAACCGTATTTAATTGAATATAAAACTAGTCTGGAAAATCTCGATCTAGTTGCAGCTAACTACAATAATACAGCGACACTCTATAATGGAGACCAGAAAGAAACCGACTTAGATGCTTCTGTATCTATTCCGCATGGCGGCAAGTATACAACAAAGTCAGGAAGTCAAAATGGTAAGGCTATTGATTGGCAGGTTCATATAAACTTTGCTCAGTCCCAAGTTAGTAATGCTACGATCGTTGACAATCCAAGTAGTAATCAGGCACTATTGGAAGATTCTTTCCGTTTATATGCAACATCTATCGATGAAGCAGGTGAAGTTTCTAAAGGAGAACTATTAGAGCTGAATAAGGATTACACCTTAGATCTACAGCAAAACCCTGATACTTTTACACTGAAGTTTAAAGAAGAAATTAATGAGCCGTACATTTTAGAATACCAGTCCTTAATTCTTGCAAAGCCAGGAGAGACTGTAAATAACGAGATTTCCATTAATGGCGAAAACATTGAGGAGGTAATCAATAAGTCTCAGAGTTCGGTATCAGTAAAGAGAACCGCTGGTATGGGCGAAGGAAAAGGTGAAATCGGTAGACTCACTGTTTATAAAACAGATCGCAATAGTGGTAATCCGCTTTCGGAAGCTACTTTTACCCTTAAAGATCCGGAAAGTGGTATTACGATTGGTACGAAAACAACAAATGAAGATGGTAAGATTGTCTTCGATCGATTGCTTTATGGCACGTACACATTACTTGAAGAAAGCGCACCAGACGGTTATCTCATCGATACGAAACAGCATGCCATTTCTATCGATAAACCATACGAAGAGAATAGTGAAGAGAAAATAGGAAATCAGGTCACTGTAACTAACTCTAAGATCATTCGAGACGTCCAATTGCAGAAGATTGACCAAGAAACTGGAGATATTTTAGCTGGAGCAACGTTTGTACTAGAGAAAAAAACTGGTGATTCCTATAAAGTGGTGGATTACCTAACAACAGATGTAGCTGGAATGATTTATAAAGCTAATTTAGATCCTGGTAAATATCGATTTGTGGAAACAAAAGCACCGAATGGTTATCAGCTTAATACAGAACCAATTCCATTTACGATCGGCGAAAAGCAAACAGAAATTCTTACATTAACAGCAAAAAATATAAAGCTCGGTTCTGCGGAATTAACGAAGCTTGCCAAAGAAGACGAGAATCAGTCCTTAAAAGATGCTGAGTTTCGATTAGAACGAGAAGATGGAACGGTTGTTTATCCATTGCTACGAACAGATGAAAATGGCAAGATTTTAGTTCCTAATTTGGAACCAGGCAAATACCAATTTATCGAAACAAAAGCACCAGCATATTATCAACTCAACGAGGAACCAATTCCGTTTACTGTAAAATCTGGCGATCCAAGTACAGTAATGGTAACAGCAATTAATGAACTAATTCGAGGCAAAGCCGAGTTGACAAAGGTAGATAAGGATAACAAAGCGTTAAAGCTAGAAGGTGCTAAATTTGAATTGCAGGATGAAGCAGGAAACAACTTGCAAGAAAGCTTAACAACGAATAAAGACGGAAAAATTGTTGTAGAAGACTTAAAGCCAGGTAAGTATCAGTTTGTCGAGACAAAAGCACCAGCGCACTACCAACTAGATGAAACGCCAATACCGTTTACGATTGATAAAAGTAAAACAGAAGCAGATGTGGAAGTAGTATCGGTTCAGGCAACGAATGAGCTTATCCCAGGATCAGTGGAGCTAGAAAAAGTCGACGAAGATAACCAGGGTACGAAACTAGCAGGAGCGGTATTTGAACTGCAAGATGCAGACGGAAAAGTCCTTCAAGAAGGTCTAACAACGAATGTGGAAGGCAAAATCGTTATAGAAGACTTACGACCAGGTAAGTATCAGTTTGTAGAAACGCAAGCACCAGATTATTACAAGCTAGGTACTGAGCCAATCACATTCGAGATTGAAAAGAGCCAGAAAAAAATAGTAAGTGTGACTGCAACAAATAAATTAATTACTGGCAAAGTGGAACTTACGAAGGTTGATAAAGATAACAAGAAGCAAATTATTGATGGAGCCGTATTTGAATTGCAAAACGAAGCAGGAAAAATGCTACAAGAAGGCTTAACAACGGATAAGGATGGTAAAATCGTTGTAGAAGACTTGAAGCCAGGCAAGTACCAGTTTGTAGAAACGCAAGCGCCAAAGGGTTATCAACTAGATGAAACGCCAATACCGTTTACGATCGATAAAAGCAAAACGGAAGCAGATGTGGAAGTAGTTTCGGTTCAGGCAACAAATGAGCTTATCCCAGGATCAGTTATGTTAGTAAAAGTTGACGAAGACAACCAGGATAAGACACTTGAAGGGGCGGCATTTGAACTACAAGATGAAGCAGGCAAAACTCTACAAGAAGGCTTAACAACGAATAAAGACGGTAAAATCGTTGTAGAAGACTTGAAGCCAGGCAAGTATCAATTCGTAGAAATGCAAGCACCCGCATATTATCAATTAGATGCTAAGCCAATCACATTCGAGATTGAAAAGGATCAGAAAGAGATATTAAGCGTGACTGCAACAAATAAATTAATTACTGGCAAAGTAGAACTTACGAAGGTTGATAAAGATAATGACAATGCACCATTGGCAGAAGCAGAGTTTGCGTTACAAGACGAAACCGGGAAAATGCTTCAAGAAGGCTTAACAACGAATAAAGACGGGAAAATCGTTGTAGAAAACTTGAAACCAGGCAAGTATCAGTTTGTTGAGACAAAAGCACCAACGCACTACCAATTAGATGAAACGCCAATAACGTTTACGATTGATAAAAGCAAAACAGAAGCAGATGTCGAAGTAGTATCGGTTCAGGCAACGAATGAGCTTATCCCAGGTTCAGTTATGTTAGTGAAAGTTGACGAAGACAACCAGGATAAGACACTTGAAGGGGCGGTATTTGAACTGCAAGGTGCTGACGGAAAAGTCCTTCAAGAAGGTCTAACAACGAATGCGGAAGGCAAGATTGTTGTAGAAAACTTGAAGCCAGGCAAGTATCAGTTCGTAGAAACGCAAGCGCCAAAGGGCTATCAACTAGATGAAACGCCGATATCGTTTACGATTGACTTTAGCCAAGGGAAAACTCTTGAATTGACAGTTGAAAATAGTATCATTCAAAAGGCCCCAGTATCAGGTTCTGGAAATGATAATAGTCAACCGACTCAAAAAGATCCTGAAAATAGTAAAGAGCAGCCAGATCAAGCTGGACAGCAAGCAGGAGAAAAACTTCCTCAAACTGGTGAAGAATGGCTGCGTTACATGATGATCTTAGGGATTTCATTATTTATCCTTGGTGGATTTTTACTGATTTCCAGACGCAGAAATGCGAATTAATAATAAACCCCGATGTGAAATCATCGGGGTTTATTTGTGAGGGAAAGCATGTACGTGCTAAGAAAAGTCCTGGGACATAACGAAATGCTAACTTTAAAAACGATGATTAAGCTCTGTGCAAACATATAAATAGGAAAAATCTGAACTAATTTGAATTATGATTAGAAGAATTTTCAATTAAAGTTCGGATTTTTCTAAAAGATAAGAAATTATAAAATGAGGTGCTTGGGGATAAAGAAATAACCGAATAGCCACGTCCGGCGCATGAGCCCAGCAACGAGGCGACTTTAGAAATGCGCCCTACGATAAGCCATCATCGGTTCGTTAATAGAGGAAGGCCGACTAAAAACGGGCTTGCCGCCCAGACGTCGGCATACCCCTGTTTTAGTGGCATGATTCCTAAATCTTTAGTTGATTCGTTCCATTCGCTACGTTGCTAAACGGGCGCCCCGAGCCTTTGTTCTTGGCTAAAATTATTTTCTCCAGCCGCCTCAATTTTATTATTAGTAGCCCACTTCAACAGCAGCATTTACCATATACATTAAGTCATTTTCGTCATCTTTATCTTCCAAGATAACTCCACTTGAAGTTGCCATGCCACCGTCTGTCACATCAACAGTAACCGACCCATAAGGAACAGCATCTTTTACTTTCTCCGTATCAAGCAATTTACGGTCTAAAGGAACGGCTAATCTAACGTTTACTTTCATATTTTCTAGTTTTTGGTCAGGAAGGCTATGCTCAATTCCTGGCATGGAGTTAAACCAAATAGCGTTTTCCACTGCCCGAACAGCTGCTTTTGTAATATCTTGTCCATGAACATCAATGCCTGTACCAGCTTGAATAAATAGAATTTGCTTCATGATAAAACTCCTTTTCAAATTAAAATTGCTTTCTACTAACAAAAAACTATTTTTATACAACCGTTCCCAGCAAAAGTGCATGTTAAACATGGTAGTCATAACAATCGTTTATGACACATACACTAGGTATAGCCGAACAAAACGATAGGACAACCTAAGTGGTGATATATGCGGTGTCCATTTTTTTAAACACATTTTACGTTAGATGCAAATTTTTGTTTTTCAGCATACATTTATCTTGCGCATAAGGTGCTGTAAGACTCCCGCTTATCTGTACTGTAACAAGACTAAGTGGGAGTTAACAGCACCTAAATGCCCGATTTGTTCACCTAACCATCAGTGGTGGATGAATGAAAACCAGCCACTGATTGAAGATTCACTTTATCGCAAAGCGAAAATAATTTAGTAAAGGAGGCGAATTTTTATGGTCTGGAGATCGTACAAAAAAGTTGGTCTATTTATCATTATAATCATTGCTTTAGCTATCATTCCAATTGCAAGTCAAGGAGAGCTTCTGTTTACGAAAGTGT
The DNA here is from genome assembly GCF_018075365.1 of Virgibacillus pantothenticus. Classification (GTDB taxonomy): domain Bacteria; phylum Bacillota; class Bacilli; order Bacillales; family Amphibacillaceae; genus Virgibacillus; species Virgibacillus pantothenticus. Next base: position 4,690,406 of record NZ_CP073011.1, on the reverse strand, counting down.
CTAATGCAACAGATGAAACGGAGGCAGATGCAGCTTCCCTTGAAGAGAAGCTTACCGATATTCTGACAAACGAACAACTAAACGGCGCAACAGCAGCTGTAAGTGTGATGCATGCAAAAACAGGTGACATATTATTTTCTCAAAACGGGGGAAGCCGCCTGCATCCTGCTTCAAATATGAAAATACTGACAGCAGCAGCCGCTTTAGAAACACTGGGAGAAAATTATCAATTTGCAACAGAAGTACGAACTGATGGAAAAGTGAAAGGAAAAATGCTGCATGGAAATTTATATTTAAAAGGAAACGGAGACCCAACTTTATTAAAAAGTGATTTGCGGCAGATGGCAAAAGAACTAAAGAATCAAGGTATCCTTAAAGTTAAAGGAGATTTGATTGCGGATGACACATGGTATGATGATGTCAGACTTTCTCAGGATTTAAATTGGTCCGATGAGCCATTTTATACAGGAGCTCAAGTTTCTGCTTTAACGCTTTCTCCAAATGACGATTACGATGCAGGAACAGTAATTGTTGAAGTTTTACCGCAAACCACAAAAAAGAGAAAGGCGGTTGTACAGGTCACTCCAGAAACAGACTATGTGGAAATCGTTAATCATACACAAATCGTAGCTGCAGATGGTACGAAAGATATTTCCATCGAGCGAGAGCACGGTACAAATAGGATTATAGTAGAAGGAACGATGCCCGAAAAGGCGGCTAAAGTTAGATCGTGGGTCTCCGTTTGGGAGCCAACAGGATATGTATTAAATGTATTTCAGCAAACGTTACAGGAGGAAGGTATTGCTTTTATTGGCAAATCAAAAGCTTTATTTGGAAAAACTCCAGCGAAAGCACGAATGTTAACATCCAAAAAATCGATGCCATTAAAGGATTTACTCATTCCTTTTATGAAGCTAAGCAACAATGGACATGGCGAAGTGCTGACGAAAGAAATGGGGAAAGTAGTCCATGGTGAAGGAAGCTGGGGTAAAGGGATTAAGGTTATCGAACAGGTAATGGACGATCTTGATGCAGATACAGACACGATGCTGCTACGGGATGGTTCTGGTATGTCACATAAAAATATGATTCCTTCTGAAGAACTTTTGCAAGTATTATATCAAGCACAAAAACAAGACTGGTTTCCTGTGTTTCAAAACTCCTTACCAGTAGCTGGCGAGCCAGAGAGATTAGTTGGTGGAACATTACGAGATCGGATGAAGGAAAAACCTGCAAAAGGAAATGTAATCGCAAAGACAGGTTCCTTAACAGGCGTGTCGACATTATCTGGATACGTTACAACACAGAATCAGGAGCCGCTCATTTTTTCAATTATCATCAATAACTATATTGGCTCGGACGAAGGTATTATTAAAATAGAGGACCAAATTGCCACAATGTTAGCAGCACATCAATTTAAGTAAAGAAAACGGCTTTTAATCTCAAGCTTTGTAGGAAATAACGAGCATGTAAGACCTTAGCGTTTCTCTGAAATTGTCTACTATATAGGTGCAATACCAGTGCGTAAATAGCTCATTGCAGATATAAAGTCGCCCATTATAGCGAGAAAGTCGCCCGCTGCAGCGAGAAATTCGACCAATATAGTCGAGAATCCACAAGCAAATTGCGAGGCTGATTAAAAAACGGGCATTATCGTAACGTTAAGCTTATCTGTCCTAATGAAATATCAGCTCAGGATCTTAGAAAAAATCTATAACAGACGCACCTATTCGAATAAACGGTTACATGCTAAAATAAGAACAACTATCCTTTTTGAGGTGAGCTTGGTGACAAAATTAACGTCGGATACAGCGTTTTTAAAAACGGTTTATTTAAAAGAAGATCGCTTGCCAGCTGCCGATCATTTTCCGTTTGATTTACCGATTATGAAGAACTTTACTGGAATTGCCTTTCATCCGAATGTGACTTATATAATCGGGGAAAACGGAATGGGGAAATCTACGTTATTGGAAGCGATTGCTATTGGTTTAGGATTCAACCCAGAAGGCGGAACGAGGAATTTTAATTTTTCCAGCTATGATTCCCATTCGCCATTAGATCAATATGTACGGATTGCGAGGGGGACGAATCAACCCAAGGATCACTTTTTCTTTCGTGCAGAATCTTTCTATAATGTGGCTACCAACATCGAGGAATTGGATGCTGCTGGTTCCATTGGACGTAAAATTATTGATTCTTATGGAGGAACGTCGCTACATAAGCAGTCTCACGGAGAAGCGTTCTTTGCAGCCTTTATGCACCGCTTTCAAGGGCATGGGTTGTACATATTAGATGAGCCTGAATCTGCTTTGTCACCGTTACGGCAGCTGTCCATGCTGCGACGTATTCACGATCTTGTAGAGGAAGGCTCACAATTCGTTATTTCTACACACTCGCCGATACTTATGGCTTATCCTAATGCTTATATTCTGGAACTGACCGAAGAGGGGATGCAGGAAACGGTATTGGAGCAAACGAGCCATTACAAGGTTATGGAGCAGTTTTTTGAAAACAAAGAACGAATGCTCCATCATTTATTACAATAGTGTGGCGTAATCAAAAAGGAATAGCAAAGGTGTGTCATTAAAACCGACCATAATAAACATACAAGTATAGTAAAAAGCCGCTGCGCGCCATTTTTTACATAATGTCATATTTAATTACGTAATACCAATTGTACTAGAATAACGTTATTCCTCATATTTGTTACAAGGAACGTTTGTCTGCCTCTGCTTATCTAATTACAAAAAGCTATCCATTCCTAGCACAAACACCCAGTTCCTTTCATATCCTAACGTAGAGCAAAAACTTTTGAAATGAGGGAATTACAAATGAGCTACGAATGGGATGTACCCACTCAAACAAGTAACGAACAAGAGCATGAATTTCCAGAATACCAAGCGTATCCTACAACGTATGCAATCGATCCACAATATGATGACCAGGAATGGTTGCGGCGCCCAATTGGTTTTGGAAGACCCTTCTTCGGTCCAAGACCCTTTTTTGGACCGAGGCCATTTTTCGGGCCAGGATATGGTTTTGCAGGTCCAGGATTTTTCCCGGGATTTGGTGTAGGTCCATTTGTTGGGGGATTAGCAGGCGGTTTGTTGGCCGGAACCCTAGTTAATGCATTCGCCCCTCCATTTTATCCGGGCTATCCACCTTATTCTTCATATTATGGATATTAGCATACATGTAGAAGCATGCGGACTATCTCTGTAAAAATATGGTACTTGAAAAGCGCAAGCTGTACAGTAACTTTCTGTTCGGCTTGCGCGGTTTTTGTTTCCCTCGCATGTACACTAGCAGTAGCACCTACCCTGCTACGAGCTAAGCCCGGCAAAAAACGTGGGTTTAACTACCAGTCAAATGTCCATTCTATTCAAATGTCTTTAGACTTTCTTCCTATGGTAATAACAATTCGTGTGGGATAATAAGAAATTTACCTCGTATATAAGGTGCTATAAGACTCTCACTTCATAGGAGTAGGATCATCTTCTGCAAACAAGTCTAAGTGGGAGATAACAGCAAAATGCCCTGTTTCGTAGATCATACTCCTAGGCTACTAACAAGCTGTAGGGGATGAATGCCCCCCACTGATTGAAGTTTCACTTTATAATGATTGGATTTACTTCCATTCATACGGGGTTTCTTGATATACATAGTAGTTTAACCAGTTCGAAAATAAGAGATGTGCATGAGAGCGCCAACGATTAAGCGGCGTTTTCTTCGTGTCATCATTCGCGAAATAATTTTTCGGTATGACTGGATCCAATCCTTTTTTCTTATCCCGCTGGTATTCTTTAGCAAGCGTGTCATGATCATATTCAAAGTGCCCAGTGATCATAATATGTTTTTCGTCCTTTGATATGACGATAAATGGGTCGTCGTTATTTGTTGCCGCAAGCACCATTAAACGGTCATCTGCTTGAATGGCTGCAAGTGAGGTTCCTGTGTAACGAGAATGCGGTGCTAAAAATTCATCATCAAATCCACGGATGAGTTCTACCGTAGAATGGGACACGGAATGAGGGAAAACGCCTGTGCATTTGGTAGGGAGCGTAAATTTTCCAATGCCGTAGTGATGATACAACGCGGCTTGAGCTGCCCAGCAAATATGCATAACGGATGTAACATGCGTTTTTGACCACTCCATAATCAGTTTCAGTTCTTCCCAATAATTTACTTCTTCAAATGACATTAATTCCACAGGAGCGCCGGTAATAATCATTCCATCAAACCGTTTATGTTTAATAGCGTGAAACGTTTGGTAAAACTGATTGAGATGTGATTTACTCACTGTTTTCGAATCGTGTGTTGCTGTACGCAGGAATGTTACTAGCACCTGCAAGGGGGAATTTCCTAATAGCCGCAACAGTTGGGTTTCTGTACGTTCTTTTTCGGGCATTAAATTCACGATCACAATGTTTAATGGTCGAATATCTTGGGTGGTGGCTCGAACGGTATCCATAATAAAGACATTTTCTTTTTCTAAAATGCCGTGTGCTGGCAATTGCCTAGGAATCGTAATGGGCACTAGGAACCCTCCTTATTCAGTATTTTCCCCATTATATAAGAAGTTTGCAGAAAGTTCTATCGATGTGTTTGAAAAATAAACTAGTTATGATCCCGCACATCTAACCAGCAGTAAGTTCAGTCCTTCTCTCCAACGAGTTGAAATAAGAAAGAACGTGGTACCCAATAGTGAGTCCAATGTCCGATTCTGTTCACACTAACAATAGTAGGGGAGGAAAGAGCACCCCTCGCTAATAGAAAATTATTTTACCTGTAATAAACGTTTCTATTCGGTTACTTTTTAGCAATTAAATTCTGGCTCCTCGTTATTTAGCGTTGGTAGGACATGCAAAAGATAGATACGCAGTCGATTGACACGGTCCCTCAGGCTGGTCTGCTTCACGAGCTAAGACGTCAGTAGTAAGGGATATATTGGCACATGCTTGTCATACTATCGTTCCCGCTTCTGTATAATCTTCTAAACTACCTTTTTCCCATAACAAACAGCAAGGCCCTAAATTCTAATGTATACAACATGTTTTGAAAATCCTTTTCTTAAAGAATAAGAAAGTATAAACTTAGGTGCTTATGGATAATGAAATAACCGAATAGTCACGTCCAGCGCATGAGCCCAGCAACGATGCGACTTTAGAAATGCGCCCTACGATAAGTCATCATCGGTTCGTCGCCTCACCGTGATTCCTTTATCTCAGTTGATTCGTTCCATTCGCTACGTTGCTAAACGGGCGCTTGCGCCTTTGTTACTAAAAAATTCCTGAACAATAGATTACCTGCTCTCTCTTATTTTAATAAAGCGATAGGTAACATAAATAAGATAAAGCGGTGTAGCAACATATAGAAAGGTTGGAAATTTCTTATAAGATTCCAAATTAATAATAGTAAGAAGCGCTCCTAAGAATATAGTTACAATAGTACCGTAACGCGGTAACGGTACCTTTTTAAAACTCGGTATTTTTATGGAACTTACCATTAAATAGCAAAGCGCAGTAAAAATCACGATTGTCACAATACTAGGAATAAAGCCACTAAACAGAGTCAATATAGCTAAAATTCCTCCTGCAGCAGTAATTGGTACGCCGATAAAATGCTCCATTGAATCTTCTTTAGAGCAAATATTAAATCTCGCTAATCTGTAAGCTCCAAACAGTGGAAATAGTCCACATATGGCTAAACCGATCCAGCCACTGTTTAAAAATAAAGTATAGTATATTAATAAGCTCGGTGCTACGCCAAAAGTAACAATATCAGCTAAAGAGTCCAATTCCTTTCCTAAGGGGCTTTCCACATGCAACATTCTGGCAAGTCGACCATCCATACTGTCTAACATCATACCAATGAGAATTAGAATAGCTGCATTTTTATATTGACTTGATCCAGCATAACTAATAGATAGGAAACCACAATACAAGTTTCCTAATGTAAATAGGTTCGGTATTTGTTTTATAAAAGTCATTATATCCTCCTGATGGGTTCATCTTTAGTAGTATATATCTATTAAACCATTATACTAAATTTTAGTATATGCGTTATAGTTGTTTTTTGAATTAGTGGTGTGTTGTCATAGATCACTTCTTCACTTTTGAAATAAAATTTCTGAGCGTCGCGTTTACGATGGCTAAAAGCAAACGGTGATGCTTACTTGTTCTGTAGAGTGATACCATAGGCTATAGATTTCAATACATAACTCATAGTAGCAAATAAATAAGGGCAATCCTCGATGTGGAATAAGCACTTTCCCTTCTAGTTCGGGCAAATCCCGTTGAGATAGAGACCACTCACTACGAATGATTAGATTAACTTTTGCATAAGACATTTATTGCATTATTGAACGCCGCTTCATAGTATTTTATTTTGGCATTAGTCATAAAACAAAATATCACTTTATTTTATCCGTGAGTAAGTATAAAATATGTAACGAAGTAGCTGAACGAATACATGTGGTAGATCTACCATTTTATTTGATATAGTATAGTTACGTTTTTTTCGTGTATAGGAGAGTGAATGTATTGTTAAAATCATGTTTGAAATTTTTGGTCGAACTAACCGGAAATCGCTTTATATCTCAATTATTAATCCGTTTTACAAATTCAAAATGGAGTCGAATGCTGGTTCCTGTTTTTGCTAAGGTGTATAGCATTAATCAGGAAGAAATGAAAAAGCCACTCTCAGATTATCAAAGCTTGCATCAATTATTTATTAGAAAGCTAAAACCGGATTGTAGATCTGTATATCCACACAAAAATAGTATAGTTAGCCCAGTAGACGGTGTAATAAGTGATTTTGGATCTGTCAGAGATGTTGAAGATTACAAAATAAAAAATAAGCAAATTATATTAGAAGAAATGCTAGGCAGTAAGGAAAAAGCGGATATATACCGAAATGGAAAATACATTATATTGTATTTATCGCCGCGGCATTACCATCGAATACACAGCCCGGTAAATGGTAAAATAAACGGAAGTTGGGTGTTGGGCAGTAAATCTTATCCTGTCAATTCGATTGGTTTTAAATACGGCAATAGCCCCTTATCTACAAATTATCGCCGAATTACTGAAATCCAAAGTGAGCTAGGGAAAATTGCGGTCGTTAAAGTAGGGGCTTTAAATGTTAACAGCATTCATCTTACCTGTCGTTCGGAACATATTAACAGTGGAGAAGAGCTCGGTTATTTTTCTTTCGGCTCCACTGTCGTATTATTTATAGAAAAAGCAGACTTTCAATTTTCGACAGATATAACTACGAATCAGGACATTCAATTTGGAAAAAAACTTGGAGCTATTTCCGATTCGTTATTTACTTAAATTTATTTCGATATTTCTTCCATAATACAAAGAAAAAGATGCCTAAAATGAATAGCCATATAATCTTTGAAGCATGGGAGGAAATTTTTTCAATATACTCCCAATGGTTACCTAAAATAATTCCTAGGATTATAAAAGTAGATGCCCAAATAATTGATCCTATATAAGCAAAGGCAGCGAAGCGCAAATAATGATAATTGCATATACCAGCTATGTAGGCAGCAATATGCCTAATGCCTGGAATGAAGTAACCACATATAAGAAATATTCCACCGTATTTATTAAAGCTCTTTTGTGCCCAACGGAGATTTTTTTCTTTTATATGCAACTTCGGACCAAATCGTTTAATAAATGGAATACCTAGCTTTTGCCCGAGAAGGTAACTGATTGAAATTCCAATCATAGACCCTAATATAGCAACCAAAATAGATAGATTTAGTGACATATGACCCAAAAAGACATTATATCCAACATATGTAAGTAATACTTCATCAGGTAAAGGTAGCCCGATAATTCCTAACACAAGAATGATAAAAATTCCAATGTAGCCGTAGTGAGTTATGAAGCTTGCTAAATTTGACATGTTTTATTCCTTACCCTCTTAAACATAACAATAGAAAGTTATTCTTGATATATATGTCATTATTATAACACCATTAATTTAAGCTTTCTATATAAACATTATTTGGAAGCGCATCTTAAATCGCCATTGTGCTAATATGTTTTTTACTTATAAGATGTTGTTCCAAAAGTGCATTAAATGTGATACATCAAATTTCTTTGGTTGGCTTGTTTCTTCATTGCTTGGAACAGAGTGCCCCTTTCCTGTGTAAGAATGTGTTTCCGGGAGGATTACGATTTGCCAGCACATAGAATAGAGAGAAAGGATATAATAACTAGGATCAGCGTTGTGCCAAATAGAAGTTTTCACTAAGAGACGAAAAAAGGGTACCTATAAAATGAAACTTCAATAAGTGAGAGGGTATAGAAGATCCCTTAACCATTATAGATCATAGGGCACTAGTGAAAAGAATAGCACAATAAAAAGCCTTAGCAATGGTTACTCATTGCTAAGGCATTGGATAAAGATCATCGAGCAGTAAACTGGCAGCAAGACCTGCCCGCCCCATTCTACGAGGTAAACCCCAGATTGGCACGGAGAACCTAACTGTAAGTCAAAGTTCGATTCTGTTTACAGGTCATACTATAACGGTATCAATTATTATTTGTATATAATGAATGAGATCCGCAACAAATATTATCTGATTCGAAAAGCTACTTGAAACTATATCAAGGTAATAACCGCATTTTTTTACAGATGTAACGAATAAAATAATTGTTAAATCATATATTTAATCGCTTGTTTAATAAACAATCTTATCGCCATTGAAGATGGAGTTTTTCACTACTACATAGTCAACGGTGCGGATTGCTTCTAGCTTTTTACCGCCCGCGTAGGAAATAGATGATTGCAAGTCTTGCTCCATTTCTTGAAGTGTATCTTTCAAGGAGCCTTTATGCTCGACAAGCATCTTTTTACCTTCCACGTTTTTTCTTTCTCCTTTTTGAAACTCAGACGCAGAACCGAAATACTCTTTTAAAATCTTTCCGTCTTTTTCAATCGTTTCACCTGGAGATTCTTCGTGCCCAGCGAAAAGGGAACCAATCATCACCATTGTTGCACCGAAACGGATAGATTTAGCAATATCGCCATGCGTACGAATACCACCATCAGCAATAATTGGCTTGCTTGCAGCTCTTGAACACCAACGAAGTGCAGCTAATTGCCAGCCACCAGTTCCAAAGCCTGTTTTAATTTTTGTAATACAAACCTTCCCTGGTCCAATACCAACTTTTGTTGCATCAGCACCAGCGTTTTCCAATTCACGGACAGCTTCTGGTGTACCAACATTTCCAGCAATCAAGAAGCTTTCAGCTAAATGTTTTTTAATATGCTTAATCATTTTAATGACGGACTCTGAATGTCCATGCGCAATATCGATCGTAATATATTCTGGAATTAATTTATCAGCGGCTAACTGCTTTACAAAATCATATTCCTCATCCTTCACACCAACACTAATGGAAGCAATTAGGCCACGTGCGTGCATATCTTTTATGAACTCCGCACGTTTTTCTGGTTCAAAACGGTGCATGATATAGAAATAGCCATTTTCGGCTAACATTAATGCAATTTTCTCATCAATAATCGTTTTCATATTCGCAGGAACGACAGGTAATTTAAATGTATGCTTGCCCAATGTGACACTCGTATCACATTCAGAACGGCTGCGTACAATACATTTTGCGGGAATTAATTGAATATCTTCATAATCAAATACATTATCCATGCTTAACACCTCTAAATCCGAATAAAAATTATTCGAGTATATTTAACGTTCGTCTATTAGTAATGTACATGATTTTGAACAAGAAGTCAAAGTTTTATTTTCACGATAGGAAAGCATAAAATTTTATGGGTTTATAGAATAAGCAAAAGTACGGCTATCACAAGTCTTTATGGCGATAGCCGTACTTTTGCTAAGAAGGGTTTTTATAACTGTCTGGTAAAAGAGATATAAGGAGCGTGAGGAAGCGAGCTCCTATTCAAGTTTTCTTGCCCTATAAAAAATTTTCGGTTTTATAAGATAAGAAAAATGATAGCTTTTGTATAAAAACGCATCGACAACCCAGTTTTTCTGAGAGGTGTTTCATAATACGATAATGGAAGAAAGAGATAAGCTGTAAGAGTTGTGGGAGGGGCGTCTATAATAGGTTGTTCATTTTAATGTTAGTTATTTCATTTATGGTAATAAAAGAAAAGTGACTATCTATCCCCCGAGAAAATGTGTTGTTTTAATGCAAAAGAGAATGCTTGTAAAGATCCGACAGTCACTTCTATTAGATAAGACCATGTGCGCAATTTTCCTGTTTAAAGAAAATATAATGTATAGTAACATTATTTTCGGTGGAAATTATTAGATAAATCATATTTTTTCCCAAACAATAACTGTTTCGACTTGTGGTATAATATTACATAATATAATGTGTTAAAGGGGTGAATAGGGTTTGAGGGATATTGGCTATACTATAAAGTTACACCGAACAAAGCGAAATTTGACACAAGAGGAACTATCAGAAGGCATTGTTTCTTTATCCTATTTATCAAAGATAGAAAATCAAAAAGCAAGAGCAAACCCAGAGATTATTCAGGCATTATGTAATCGACTAGGAATCGAACTTACAAATATTTCTGATTTACAAATTGAAGAACAGTGTAAGAAATGGTATGACATGTTATATGATCATTTTGATAAACAGGAAATTATGACGAGATATAAAGAATTGCAAAAGGTAATGGATAGAAGTATTAACAACCAAACCATAATGTTTGAGATTCATAAAATTCGTTACTATATTATTTTACGCGATTTTCAAAAAGCCTTACATAAAATGAATGAGCTCCACGAGATGGCAGACTCTTTTAACCCCCCACATAAATATTACTGGAATAAATTTCAAGGTAATTACTACTCCTTTAAGGAAGAGCATCAGCAATCTTTACACTGTTATAAAAAAGCCGAGAAAGTGCATCGTTCAGCGGAAATTGAAGAAGAAGAGATTGCTGATTTGTATTATGCCATTTCCATTCAACATAGTCATTTACTAAATGGATTAGAAACTATAAATTATGCAGAAAAAGCAATGGCTGTGTTTCAGCGAAATTATAACTTCATACGTTGCGCTCAATGTCATATCATGCTAGGGATTGCTTATCAACGAATAAAAATGTATGATCTTGCGTTAGAAAATTATAATCAGGCAATGTATCTAGGTAAGTTAAATAACGAAGAACAAGTTATTCAGTTAGCCTATCTTAATTTAGGGCTGTTTTATTTTACAACAGGGAATTCAAAAAAATCTATCGAAAATTATGCGCTTGCCTTAAAAACTACAGACTTAGATGATGAACTTAGATTAGATGCTATTACTCACTTAATACATAGTTTTTACCAGAATAATGAGAACTCAAAAGCAAAGGAATATTTAACCCTCGCGTGGGATGCTCTTAGACTATCTAAAGAAAAAGAATATTACAGTTTTTATAGATACACTACCCAAGTGTATACATACTTATTAAATGGAGAACTAAAGGATTTTGTATCTATACTAGTAGAGGAATTTATTCCGTATTTAAAACAAAGGAAAAACTACCAATATGCAGTGTTTTATTCTAAGCTGTTAGCCTCTTATTTAGAAGATACGGACAAGCATAGAGGATCTATGCAGTACTATAAATGGTCCTATGTCAAAAGTTGGGGTGGAGTGAGGTAGGATCTCATCCTACCCAACATGACTTTCATATTTTTATACTTATGTAAAAGAAGCATCTTGCCTTTAGGAAGTTCCTAAATCCAAAGGCATTCCTTTATCATGATTTTCGTTAGGTTATTCATTCCCTCCAGAAATACATTTGAGTAATTAAAATGGCGGGATAAGATCAAAGAAACCAAGCATTTTACTATAAAAATGCCTAGTCTTAAAGTCAACCGTTCAAACCCACTTTAAATGTTTGATCCTTTGAATGCGATAATCATTTACATATGTTGCACTTCTCATTGGCGGAATTTTTTTCAAATGATGTTTCTCAAACAGTATCAGCATATGAACCTAAACCAATAACAATCTACCAAGCAAGCTAAAAAAATAAACTATAAATTGCGCATATGCTCATTGGTTATAGTTTTCATTAAAAAAAGACCTGTCTCATTTTACTACCATAAACTACTCCAACCTTAGAAATTTTCCCTATATTATTTTACAGGCTTAATCCTTACAAAATGCAAATTTACAATGCTAAGTATTTTGAAACCAGTCATATGAGATTTTATGAAGCATTGCTGAAAGCGATAAAAGATCGTGATGTTATATGATGATAGTGTTGTAAAACCATAGAAAAAGGGGCTGTTGCACAATCAGAAACGCATGGTGCAACAGCCTTTTTTTATGTGATCGTTATTTCCCTAGAAATCCGCCTTCCGAGCGAATGGTTTGCCCCGTTATCCAATACGAATCATCACTTGCTAGAAAGGTAATCAGTTTGGCGGCATCTTCAGGACGGCCGAGACGACCAGATGGAAATAAAGGTAATAAGTTACTTTTTATTTCTTCATTCATCCACCCTGTATCCGTTGGACCTGGATCAATAGAATTAACTGTTATGCCGATGGGAGCTAGGGCAACGGATAACGGCTCTGTAGCAGCAATGGTCATCCCCTTTGTAGCAATATAAGCTATATTATTTGGGTCTGGCCCTTTAGAGATGAGATTGATAATCCGCCCATCTTTTTTGTTCGGAAATTGCTGCTCATATCTTTTAGCAAATTCAACCGATAATAAGGGTGCCGCGATTATTCACTTGATAATGTTTATCTAGAATCTCTGAAGTTAACGTACGGAAATTCGTTGGAGCTTCGTAGGTTGCGTTATTGACTAAAATATTTGCAGTTCCTAGGCTTTCCTGAACCGCATTTAGCAACGTATTTGGTGATTCTTCTATACTTAAGTCTAACTGTATGTGATCAGAACGTACTCTAAAGCTGTTTATCTTTTCACAAAGCTTATTTGGGAAATCTCTTTCTAATCTTCCTTCAGTCTCATCAAATGGAGACCAGTGTGTGAAAAAGATGTCAGCTCCTGCTTTTGCAAGAGACAAACATGTTGCAGCGCCAATTGCTTTCGAATAGCTAACTCCAGTTACTATAGCAATCTTGCCAGTTAAATTTTCCATGGGATCATCCTTCCAATTAGAAGGAACGTACAGAAGAGATGACTGTTTTTTGAAACATTTTGTACGTCCTAGAATGTGAATTATAAATAATTAGCTATAAGCTTCTAGGATAGTTGCCATAAATGATTCTCCTTTGTTATCTAATTTCCTTAGTTTAACATGGTGCTGTTATTTGTTCTAGCTGGGAATTGCTATCCATTGTTTATTTTATCCGGCATAGGAAGGAGCTGTAAGACGGTATTTGACATTATGTACTGACCAAGCCTCAGTGGGAGCTAACAGCACCTAAATGCCCGATTCGTTCAGGGTCATTAGATCATATTTTTACGATACTAACAATCAGTGGGAGTTGAAAGAAAATCCCACTGATTGGAAATTCACTTTATATTACAGGTTGGTTTAAGACTAGTCCTTTAACCTATGAGGTGAAACGCGGGATAATACGTGTAGCCAACCTGTGAGTCGAATGTTCCATTCAATTAGGATAAAGAAGCTCCGCACTACTTAAAATCACTTGTTTAGATAACTTTATTCTTTTTCAATCGCTGTTTAGCAGTTGTACGTTTTGGCGAGACAGGAATATGCTTGTTTGCCTTTGACAACCCATATAATGGCATATTTGCATAGATAGCTTCATAATTTCCCTTTGGTATGACATAAGTCTCGTGATAGATACCGACAGCATCTGTACTGCTCGCTTTTTGATTAAATACTTTCCATGCGGCTAAATGTTGTTTACCTCTTGCATAGGCAAGCAAATCTTCAGTAGACCGCCAATATTGCACCATCAATGTTGTGCGAAGACCAAAGTAATTTTCCATAGATAAAAACCCTAACGTATCTTTATGTGTGTAAAGTTCTTTAATCATTCCTGGCATGGCAGAAAAAACCGGGAACCATTTATGCACAGCTAATCTGCGGTTAACCCGCATGCCAATTAAAAACACAACGATATCTTCTTCATTTTCTACGGTATAGCGACCAGAATAAACCTGTTTTTTCATAAAATCTTTCCCTTCTTTTGTTTATTTCAATGAGCTTTTCGTTTTATGAGACACCATTTGTGGTAGTACGATAGTTCTATTAGCGTCTGCGAACAGAGGAAAAATTGTTTTTAAGTTTTTCTTTTTAATACTATAAGGAAATATAAAAATTTAGAGTTTATAGGATAAGAAAAACGGCAACTTTCACTAAAGGTTTGGCGAGAAGCCAAGTTTTTCTAAAAAATAAGAAAGCATAAAATGAGGTGCTTGGGAATAACGAAATAACGGAATAGCCACGTCCGGTGCATGAGCCCAGCAACGATGCGACTTCACGAAATTGCTTTACGATAAGTCATCATCGGTTCGTTGCTAAGGGGAAGCCGATACGTCGGCATATCCCAAGTTTTAGAGGCATGGTTCCTTTATCCCGTAAAAAGGCGTTGTAGACTCCCACATCAAGAATGGAAGATGCGAGCGGAACAAGTCGAAGTGGGAGGTAACAGCACTTAAATCCCCGATTCGGATTCGCTCAACTAACCATCATCGGGGTTATCTTCACCCCCGCTGATGGAAGATTCACTTTATCTTTAGTTGATTTATTCCAGTCGCTACGTTGCTAAACGGGCGGTCCTGCGCCTTTGTTCAAAAGTAACCATCCATAGAGGATAAAGAAAACCGAAGCGAATAAAGTTTATTTTATTTTTTCTATCGTAGCTTCGCACCATTCAATAGCAGCTCTAGTTGTTCGCCTCCCGTAGTCCAATGTATATAGCCAATATGTAGCATCAGGACTTTGAGGGTTCCAGTTCATTATCATTTCTTCAATCGCTTTATAGGTGTCTATTTTTTTCTGTAATTCTTCTTTGTAATGAAGTAATAACGATTGAGTCTGATCCGCAGGCTGATGCCGGCTAAAAAATAGCTTTAAAAGAACTTCGTTGCGCTCATCCGTAATTTGCTGCAATGGCTCAGCTAACCAGTTTTGTAAAACCTCTTTCCCCTTGGTAGTGAGGAAATACTCCTTTCGATCTGGTTTTCCATCCTGTGACTTGACCTTAACTGTTGCTAAACCATCGGTAACTAACTTTTTTAGATTAGGGTAGATTTGTCCATAGCTAATTTTCCAAAAGTGATTTAAGCTCTGATCGATCAGTTGTTTAATTTCATAACCGGTTCGACAATCTAAGGTTAAAATCCCAAGCAGCGCATAGGTGGTATGATTATAAGTTTTCAAATCCAATCATCCTATCTATTTGATATATATCATTTAGATATATAATACATGAATTGGTTGAAAATGAAAAGTGTTTTCCGAATGTTTTAGTCGATTGAATACATCTTTGTTATAATTGTAGAAAAGTGTGGAACGGAGGGGTTAGCATGCGTTTGTTTTCTACAGGATTGCTTGAAATGGTACGCGCGCTGTTCATTTTTGTAGTACTTTATTTCGTATTTGGGGCGATAAGTAATTACTTTTTAGAAACATTCACGAACAGACCGATTGGCCAGTTAACGGAAGAATATCCTTATTTGATGTACTTTTTAGCGCTACAAGCCATTGGCATTGCCATCCTTATTTTTATTTTATACCGAAATAAGTTCCAATTCACTGGATGGTATAAAGGGAAGCGAGTAAAGCCACTGTCTAAAACAACAACACGAATTCTTGTAGTCATTAGCGTTGTTGCTATTTTAGCTCTGTATATTGTAGTGGGATTTGGTTTGTGAATGAGCTATGAGCTAGAGGGTTTTTATACTATGCAAATAAGATGGAGACTTTGAGTGGTGCTAGCTTGTTTTGATTTAAGGCAGTATAACACTCAAAATAGAGAGATTTTATACTGAACTTAACATAGATTGGCTTAAAACTGGGGTATGATTATGGTAAACTAAAGAAAATTGAGATTTGTGAGGGAAGTTACGTATAATGAAAATCACCATTGTATCCGTAGGAAAATTAAAAGAAAAGTACTTAAAGCAAGGCATACAAGAATATTTAAAACGCTTAAACACGTACGCAAAAGTAGACATCATTGAAGTTGCAGATGAAAAAGCCCCAGAAAACCTAAGTGAAGCCCAAATGATAGATGTTAAGCAAAAAGAAGGCGAACGCATTTTAAGCCATATTCATCCAGATACATATGTTATCACGTTAGAAATTAACGGCAAAATGCTTACCTCAGAACAATTTGCCAGCAAATTGGATGAACTCGCTACCTATGGGAAAAGCAAAATAGCCTTTGTCATTGGCGGGTCACTTGGAATTAGTACAGACGTTCAAAACCGCAGTGATTTAGCTTTGTCCTTTTCGAAAATGACCTTCCCACATCAGATGATGCGGTTCATTTTGTTGGAGCAGGTGTATAGAGCATTTCGGATTAATCGGGGGGAACCGTACCACAAGTGATGGTAAACAAGAAGAAAGAGTTTACATTACATATGGATCTATTAGAAAAAATAAAAAATGAAATGCAGTTAAAATCAAAATAATTAAATAAGGAAGATCTGTTTAGAAAAACAGAGGTTTAGTTAACGAGGAGTTAGGAAAAGATGCTCCAATGATGATATTATCATCTTGGGCTTTTATCATATATTTTTTGATGGTACTCTTATTTAGGTTTTTATAATGCAGATTATATCATTTATAAAGAATTCAGGATGGCTATTTTAGATACTTAGCCATCCTTTTTTATGTTATTAAAAACACTAAAAATGAGTTTCTAAAATCTCATGAGCTATTTCTTCAAATGCTTCAATAGCTTCTTTAACACTTTTACTTGATAGTTCATCAACTTTATTACCATGAACAATATCATTTCGGTTTTCTTTTATCTTGTTTATATAACTATTAAACTTCCTTCTTGACAGAACTATACGTTTATCCGATGGTACATGTTTGTAATATTCTTTCACTAATTGATAGATTGACGGTATATGATTATTTATTATTTTTCTATCTACTAATTTATTAAATTGCTCCTCGGTAATAAATTCATGTGAAGCATGATCTTCATATGAAACTTTACCATCAAAAAATAGCTGTGTTTTTTCTTCTCCCATATATTTTTTTAGAATTAGTTTAATTTTTGAATACATAAAATTTTCAAAGGAACTATTTAGTGAAATAATAGCCTCTCTTAAATTATTAATTAATAAATATTTCTTAGCATCTTGGAGTAAAATGTTCCAAAGGTTTTCATTATAGGAATTATTTAGTTGAATTAGAAATTCTTTTATTAATTCATCACTTAAGTATGGTATATGAGGAGAAACACGGTACTTGTTTTCATCATAAAATAAAATATTTTTTAACTCTGTCTCCCCAGCGAAAATTTTCGGAGCAGAAGCCTGTATCATTTTAAATGATACATTTTCAATCCAATAATTCTGAGATATTGATTTATAATTCTTTATGATAAAGTTGATTAATTCTAATGATATCACCAATGCTACGCTTCTTTTTTCTACTCCATCAGCAGTATATATATTAATATTCTTGCTAGATGATAGATATTTATTAATTTTCAGAATTACTATAGTTCTGTTTAAAATGCCATATTTGTCCTTTTCTAAATCCACAAAGCCATTTTCAGCCACTATCGTTGGTTTTCCATTAGAAATGATCTCTGCTTCCATTAAAACCTTTGTTCCCTTGTAGTGAAAGGATAATTGATTATTTGAGATATATAATGGGAAAGGGATCTCGTAGGTAACACTTGTCCATATATCGTTATTTTCAATCGCGCTAATAAAAGCCTTATTCCTTTTAAAATTATATACTTCGTTTTCTAATTGTTCGTCATTAAACTCTATTTCTTCAAAGTTATATTTACAAATTTCTTCAAATAGTTCTTTTGCTATCAAAAAATTTTCGTCATTACCAGATTCTTGCTCGATATGCAAAAATAGATAGCTGAATACTAACATATTAATCATGATAATTTTATTTGTTTTATATTCCTTTTTCCAGCGTTGCGTATTCTGAATTACTTCGAAAGCGCTTGTTATTCCTTTATAGTTATTACTTGAAAATGCTTCTGATACATTATCCCTTAGTACAGGGTAGAGAAACTCTATTACTTCATTTTTCTCTTTCGGAGATAACCTATTGAATATTGTAGTTATCTCTTTTCTAAGCTCCGTTTTTTGTGGCTCGCTTATCTTAGAGTTGGTATATATGGCCTTTTTCTTTTCAATTTTCTTATATTTATTCAATACAGAACACTCCCTATAAATACCATAAAACTCCATTCATTATTACAATTATCTACACAATTTCATAATACACTTTGAGAACCCTTTTAGCTATCTTTAAAGTGTCACGGTGAACCGTACCACAAGTAAATGAGTTTTTTTAGTAAAATGGAATAAATCTCTTTTGTTACAGATGATAAGAGCAAGAATGAAGAAGAAGAGAAAAAAGCTTGCTTGGTAAAATGGGTTCATCAACTATTACGAGACTAATAAAATGAAAAAATTAAGGGATTCAATGAGCTGTATCCGTCAAAGAACGTTTTTTTGCGTGGGATACTATCTGCCTTAACACTAGAGAAAGTGGGATTTAAAGTGATTGGCACGACGGCTGGAGAATTGTAATTCTCTTGGATATGCAGATAGTGAACTAATTGATTTTGAAAAGCATTTTGGAATTATCAAAACAATTACAGAAAATGTGAAAACACCTGTCTCTGCAGATGTTGAGGTAGGTTATGGTGATGGCACGGAATAGATTGTTACTAATGTTTTAAGACAACAGATGTTGGAGTTGCTGGAATGAATATTGTGGAGTTACTAAAAAAGAAAAAAGGGTTGAGAGATAGATTGGGGTATTACATAGAAGAAATGCAAAAACAGCCTCCTAACTTATCAGCGATTCACTTCGCCTAAGGGGTAGTTTATTCTTGCACTGGAATGTATAAAATTTTTTAGGGTTATAGCATCAGAAAACCTATGGCTATTTTCAAAAAGACTTTGGCAATAGCCAAGTTTTTCTAACAGAATATGAAAGTATAAAATTAGGTGCTTGGAGATAACGAAATAACTGAATAGATCACGTCCGGCTCTATCGCCCAGCAACTAGGCGACTTCACGAAATCGCCCTACGATAAGTCATCATCGGTTCGTCGCTAAGAGGAAGGCCGACTAAAAACGGGCTTGCCGCCCGACGTCGGCATACCCCTGTTTTTAGTGGCATGATTCCTAAATCTTTAGTTGATTCGTTCCATTCGCTACGTTGCTAAACGGGCGCTTGCGCCTTTGTTCAATAAGGTATGAATCAGCCATTTTCAAATGGCAGCAGCCGCTAGAAGAGGAGTTTATCCATGGGCACAGAAAAATGTAGCAGATGCCCTCGTGGAATTAGGGTTATTGGAAGATGCAGAAAAACCTTATAGGCAAGTCGGCACATCATCACTTGCTCTGAAATCGGCAATGTTATTGTAGCTGTTTTCTCTGTATGTAGAACAAGGCAATCAGGGAAAGGCAGTTAGTGCGATAAAGGAAACTGTTAGGTCAAAACCTCATTACGCCCGTGTAACAGAGATAGCCTTAGACGTATTTAGAGAATATTAACGATTGGGACCATGCAATTGAGCTAGCAGTTGGTGAGACAATACGAACAAAACCTTTTTATTGGGTTGCTATCTTATCAGGATATGTTCAAAAAGGGTTAACCGTTGATTATAGGCCAGGCTATTTTTCTTTTGATCGATTTACTGCAAATAGATCGTGATTAATTTGAAACATTTACAGAGATACTTATGGAATAACTATAGGCCAATTACCTCTATTATCTAGAGTGGCTAATGGTCATTAACCGGCTTCTTTTGAATTTACAAATTGAACTTACCTTATATGCAGAGAAGGACTGCCAGCCTGATATCCAGAAGCTTACGGTTGGAGTGAATAGCGAAATTCATATGTATGCCTTACAAAAGATGCACGAAAAACCTGAAATTTATCGTGATCCACTGATATTGTTCGAATTGAGTTGAGACTATGCCAATATGAGCTAATGAATACAATCAGTTAGGTAGTAGCCCAAACAAAACTCATATAAAAAAATGATATCAGCAATCATCTTTACCAAATTCCCTCATATAATCTCTTAGAGGTGATAAAAATGCCAAGGGTAGCATATACAGATAGTGATGTGGCTTTAGTGGCAAGGATGATGCGAGCAGAGGCTGAAGGTGAAGGACAGCTAGGAATGCTTATGGTTGGTAATGTTATTGTAAATCGATTAGTTGCTAATTGTTTAGACTTTAAAGGTTTAAGGTCCATATACGACGTGATTTTTCAAATACAGGGAGGCAATTACTCTTTCGAAGCTGTACAAAAAGGAAATGTTTTCTATAACAGAGCGAGAAGTGTAGAAAAGAGATTAGCCAAAAGAGTGTTAGATTACTGGAGAGATCATCCATCCAAGTTTGCGCTATGGTATTTTAATCCCTATGCTCCGTGTCCTCCTACATGGTATGGTCAACCATTTACAGGGCAATACAAGTTACATTGTTATTATGAACCACAGGCAAATACATGCGAAAGTGTTTATATGGGCTAGGTGTTCGGTAAAGGATACAGTTAACATTTGGAAAAGATAGCCTTGCGCGAGGAAGCTTATGCAAGGATTTTTTTAGCTTATCATTGAAATGGTTGGTGAAACAAATAAAAATAGCCCCGGTTCCCTTGAGGAAGTGGGGCTACTTTTGTAAGTTAAAAATAATGTTATAAATATAGAGCTAAAAAGTGCCGTTAATAGTATTATCGACGGCTATAAGGATTTATACATCATACAAATTTAATAATCGCATGCTTTTCTTTGCACTCTCTTTTCTCTCAGGAAATTCTTTTCCTACAGCACTTGAAATAATTTTAAAATCATTTTCATAATCGATATTAATGGAGAAAGCTGCTTTTTCATTATTATTCACCGTACCACTAATCACCATTCCGCCCATAGGAGTAATATAATCATTCTTTTTAAAATTTATTGTATGGATATTTTTAAAATTGTTATTTAAATAACTTTCTACAGTTTCTAGGCAATCTTACAAACAGATTCCAAAAAAGGTTTTCATTGAAACAGATTATTACACACAAGTTTGGGATAACCTCGAAACTATTAAAGATCCCGATACTGGATTACATGTTTATGTGCTCCAAAACGCTGATACAGATGAAATCGTTATCAGTTTTAGAGGAACAGAGCTTCCTAAAACAACTGCAACCAAAGTGAAAGAAAAATATTTAGGAACACCTTCTCAAGATGCCGCTTTATTAACTGGTAAGGCGAAACTTAACCCCAAAGATAAAACCCATATGACACCAAAAATCAATTTACAGCAGCTGAACAAGTGGCTAGCACTTTTATTTTCCCTATCCTGATGCATGTATCTTTTTTCCAGTTTGGGTTTTAATAAAGTACAAACAATTAAAATCAAACTCATTCAACAATCATTTGTACCGTTCTGTACTTACAAAGCCTGTATATTACTCCATCTACACGCTTAAAGAAACAAAATTGTAAAAATTATCGCAGCTTTCCTCGACTATTATATGATACAATTAGTTGAGAATAATTATCATTATTAATAGTGTTCATATCAGGAGGGCTACATCATGAATCTTACTGATTTACAGCAAGGTAAAACAGCTGTCGTATCAGATGTTACAAAATTAAATGATATAGTAAAACAACGTTTAATCGATATGGGTCTCGTGGAAGGTCAAGAAGTTTGTTTAAAATGTACCATGCCATTTGGCGGTCCTGTAATGGTCGAAGTGTGTGGACAATGTCTCAGTTTACGTCGTAAAGAAGCATCACGTATAGGGGTGAGATAACACGTGTCTCAATTTGCATTATTTGGAAACCCCAATACTGGTAAAACATCACTTTTTAATAACCTAACAGGATCCTATGAATATGTAGGAAACTGGAGCGGTGTAACGATTGAAAAAAAGGTGGGCAAGCTTCGCAACCAAAAAGGTCTGTTAGTCGATCTGCCTGGTGTATACTCATTAAATCCTCTTTCTAAAGACGAAGAAGTGGTGACAGAATTTTTATTGACGGGTGAATTTGAGAAAATATTGAATATTATTGATGCTTCCCAGCTAAAACGCAATCTACAGCTAACGATTCAATTAATGGAATTTGGCAAGCCTCTTATAGTGGGGCTTAATATGATAGATGTCGCCCAAATAAGAGGGATGAAAATTAATAACAAGAAGCTAGCAGACCTATTAGGTGTCAGTATAGTTCCGATTATAGCTCGAACGGGTAAAGGCTGTGATCTATTAACGAAGGAACTAACGAACCATACAACGGAAGAATCGCAGACTACTTCTATTTTTAAAGTGGACTATGGATTTTTAGAAGAAATGATTGATCGAATCAGCAAACTTATTCCAAATGAAGCTAACTTGAATAAAAGATGGGTGGCTATTCAATATTTAGAAAGTAATAAACGAGTAACATCCTATTTGGATCAACACATGTCAAGTACAGCTATGCTTGAACAAATGAAGCGGGAAGCAGAAGAAGAACTTGTAAAGCGCGGGCATTCTTTCTCTTTAAGGCAATTTATCTACCATATGAGAGATCAAAAAATTATTCATATATTGGAACAGGTTATAACGGTCACTTCGTCAAATAAAACGACTACGACTGAATTAATAGATCGCATAGTCACAAACAAATTTCTTGGCCTGCCAATTTTCTTATTCTCTATGTACGTGATGTTTATGCTGACGTTTGATTGGTTAGGATCACCGTTGTCGGATGTATTAGATGGATTTTTCTCTGGCCCGTTAACTAACGGCTTGGAGAATGGATTAAATGCTATTGGTGCTTCTAGTTTCATTAAAGACTTGGTGCTTAATGGAATTGTGGCTGGTGTAGGTGGAGTGCTCGTATTTGTCCCACAAATTTTTATCATGTTTTTCCTTATCTCTTTCCTAGAGGATTCTGGTTATATGGCTCGGGTTGCAATGGTGATGGACAGGATAATGGAATCCATCGGACTTAACGGGAAAGCTTTTATTCCAATGATTATTGGTTTTGGATGTAATGTTCCCGGAATTATGGCAGCACGTACCATTGAACAACCAAAAGAAAGGTTGTTAACGATTTTACTAACGCCTTTAATGTCTTGCTCTGCACGTCTTCCTGTATATGCTTTATTCGTTGGTGCCTTTTTTGTGAAACATCGAGCATTAGTGGTCCTTTCTCTATATGTGCTTGGAATTGTCGTAGCTATGGTGATGGCGCGAATATTTTCCTATCTATTCTTAAAAAATGAAAAAAGTGTGTTTGTTATCGAGTTACCCCCATACCGTGTTCCTCAAGCTTTAACATTATGGAGGAGTACATGGGAAAAAGGGAAAGGGTTTATTCGGAAGGCAGGGACGTTTATTTTTGCAGGTTCGGTTTTAATATGGTTGCTGACCTATGCAGGACCACACGGATTAAATGTGGACATGGACGATAGCTTTCTTGCTTTGATTGGTGGAGTTTTGGCACCTATTTTTCAACCATTAGGATTTGGAACTTGGCAAGCAGCTGCATCCTTACTAACGGGATTTCTAGCAAAGGAAGTAGTTGTATCTACCATGAATATTATTTATCATGTTCCGGATACAGCGTCACTGACAGGCATATTAAGTGCTCAATATTCTGCTCTTTCAGCATTGAGTTTTATGTCATTTATCCTGCTATATGTTCCATGCTTAGCGACAGTAGCTACCATTAGAAAAGAAACGGCTTCTAAAAAATGGACCTATATCTCCATTATATATTCCTTGCTCATCGCTTATGTCATTTCTATCATCATCTATCAAATTGGAGGACTATTCTTTTAAAAAAGGAGGCGTGTTCCATGATTGTGAATATATTAATTGGTTTAGTTATATTTGGGTATGCGGGCTGGATGATGGTTCGCCATATAAAAAAAAGCAAACAAGGTAAGTGTGCAGCCTGTGCACTTAAAAAATCCTGTAGCAGTTCTTGCACTGAAACAGACTCAGCTTCTATGAAGAAGTTGAAATAGTTACCAGGTATTGAATCGTTTTTGAATGGACATTTTATTAAAGGCAAAAAGAGATATACAACCCCAATTATATTATGCTAAAATCTACCATAAATAATCGTAGTAAGTTTATAAAAATAAATTATGGTGAAAAGCTCCCATTTAATGACAGATGGGGGCTTTTGAATATATTTAGTTAACCCATTTCAATTAATATATTGACACTCGATACATATAAGGTGTATTATTCTATTACAATACACTGACTGTCGATATATCTATTATCGATATGAATGAGGTGATCATGATTAATCCATTGTCTGAGCCTACATATTTAATCATGTTGGCACTTTACCAAGGGCCATTGCATGGTTATGGAATAATTAAAGCCATTGAAAATGTAAGTAGAGGAATTTATGTTATTGCACCAGGTACACTTTACGGCGTGATAAAAAATATTCAGAAGAAAGGATGGATCCAAACAATAGAAATTGAATCAGGAAGTCGTAGAAGGATAACATACCGTATCACAGATGACGGAAAAGAAGCCCTACTTGCGGAATATAACAAATATATAAATCTAATCCATATGTCTAAAATAATCCTTCATGAAAGCGAGGAGTAATTAGTGAAGAAAAGTTTTTTGAAAAAAGTAAGCAAGAAGTTTTCTGCATTTACTGAAGAAGAGCAATGGCTACAAACGATGGTACAAAATGGATGGATATTAAAAAAGTATAGCGACGAGGGCGAAGGCGGATGCTCTTACATTTTTGAACCGATTCAAAAAAAAGATGTCATTTATAAGATTGATTTCCGTGAATTTAATAGAAAAAAGGATTACCAAGAATATAAAGATCTATTTGAAGATGCTGGATGGAAATTACTATCAAAAAACCAATCGTATTCTAAACATATATTTTACACATCATCTACAAATAAACAAAGCGATATTTTTTCTGACGCCCCCTCTTACATAGAACGTGAGAAACGAAAAATGTCAGCTTCATTAAGAGATGCGATTATCTATCTAGTAATATCTTGTATTTGTTTGGCGTTACGTATTATTTTCGAACGCACTTCTTTTTATGGTCCCAGTGGGTTATTTTTAATTATAAGCATAAAATATGTTATGGATTACCTTAAACATAGAAAAACTTATAAATCACTAATTGGAAAAGGAAATCAATTTAAAAAGCAACCAATATCGTAAATAGGTATATCTACACGGTGCAAAAACGAAAAATATCAGGAATGAAGTAACTACACCGATCTTTAAACAGAGGACCTCCCTTTAGGAAGCATACGTAATTATATCATTATTGATATTCCTAAATTATCCAATTAATGTTACTATAGTAAATAATACCTATATAATTGAGAAAGTTTAGGAAATAAAAAAGTTAAGGGAGAGATCCGTGTGGCAATCACAGTACCGGAATCTATTCGAAGTTCAGCTACGGTAGGAGAGCGTATTCTTTTTCATACCCTGAAAGAATGTTTGGATGATGATTATATCGTTTATTATGAACCCGAAATTAATGGGAAAAGGCCAGATTTCTTAATTATTGGCCCTTATTTAGGTTTACTCGTTTTAGAAGTGAAAGATTATACGATTAACACGCTTCACCGCCTTACTAAAAACGAATGGATCATTAATAGTAAAAGTGACGGAATGGTAACTGTGGATTCACCTTTGAAACAAGCAAAAGATTATATGTTTTCTGTTCAGAACTTACTTAAAAAAGATAAAAATCTAACCCACCAAGAGGGAAAATATCTAGGAAAGCTGAAGTTTCCATGTGGGTATGGGGCGGTTTTAACCCGGCTGAATCAGAAGCAATGTATCAAAACAGATCTTTACGAAGTGGCTGAACCTACCTTGCTACTAACTCGTGATGAAATTGATCCAGATCACGATAATTTTTCAGAAGAGTTACTGATAGAGAAACTGATGAACATGTTTACCATACCTTTTCGATTAAGGGAGCCTTTATCTAGCGAAGAGATGAATGCAATCCGCTATCATCTGTTTCCAGAAGTGCGAATTAGTCGAGAATTTAAACAAGCTTCTCCGTATCGCGATCAACTATTACTCTCTCTACATAATTTAGAAACAATGGATCTACATCAAGAAAAGTTAGCCAAGCAGTTAGGTGATAAAAATCGTTTGATTAGAGGAGTAGCTGGAAGTGGAAAAACATTAATTTTAGCAAGTCGAGCTCGGTTGATTAAGCGAGAACATCCAGATTGGAACATCCTTATTCTTTGTTATAATATTTCTCTTTCCCGATCAATTGAGACCATGGTACGTGCAAAAATGGACGAACCAACGGATTTATTTGAGGCAGCCGCTATTTCAGAAAAAAATGATTGCATGAAGGGCATTACTGTGAAAAATTTCCATGAGTGGTTGAAAAAAGATTTGGACATAACTGAAGAGCAACTTCCTACTGTTATAGAGAAATTAGAAAATAACGAGACCATTCTACCGAAGTATGATGCAGTATTAATTGATGAAGGACAAGATTTTAAATCGGAATGGCTGAGGCTGGTTAGTCTCTTACTGAACGAAGAAACTTATTCCATGCTGTTAGTAGAAGATCGAGCTCAAACTATAAACCATCGTGGACGAAATTACTTGCAAAATGCAGGACTTGATTTCAGAGGGAGATCAAAAATTTTGCAAATTAATTACCGTAATACATCACAGATTATCAACTTTGCTTGGGATTTTTATCAAGCTCATGCAGTTTCAAAAAAGGTTATTACGGGAACAGTGGAAGGTCAAGAAATCATCCCTCCACTAAGCACTCGAAGAAAAGGGCCTGATCCCGTCCTTGCTCGCGCCGCAAGCTTGCATGAAGAAGCACAGATGGTAGCTAGGGCAATGAAGAAACTTCACCAGGAAAAGAAAGTCCCATACGAAGAGATGCTCGTTTTATACCGTGTGAGAAGGACATATAAAATAAACGTTATAAATATTTTGAAAAGCACTTTTAAACAACATCAAATTCCGTATACATGGGTTACAGAAAATCAAGAAACAAAACGTAATTATAAAAAAGACGACGGCTCTGCAAAGATATTTACTTTGGATAGTAGCAAAGGGCTAGATTTTCAAGCAGTCTTTATTGTGAATGCAGATAATACACCGTTTGCTTTAGAAGAAGATAATGATAGAGAGGCGGCTTTAATGTACATTGGGATGACACGTGCAATTGAGTATTTAATGATTTCTTATAGCGGTAAAACTGAATATACGGATTACTTTGACCATATCTTGAAGAAAAGGCAATTAGAAGAGGATAGAGAAGTCGCAAATAAGTAACGGTGACATGATTTAGAAAAAAAGTGAACCTCAGAGAGAGCGCTTTCATTTACTTTTCTCGTTAGAAGTTTTGCTATCCTCTGTTAAACTATTTGAGTTCTATCTAAAGATTACAGATAAGTATGCGTAAGTTTAATTGAGAATAGGAACATAACTAAAACAGCTGATTAAACAAACGAACAATAAACCGTTACTGTTTATGCGCAAGATTTTAGCGTACCCAAAGTATGTAGACTTCTGTGGGAACAGTACGAGCAGAAGATTTAATAGGAAAGCGATCTATGCTTTCCGAGGAAGCTGAGGAGTCCTGCGGAAAGCGAAGTATTTCGACATAGCGATGTTAGGGGTGAGGTTACTTTAATACAAACAAGCCGGACAATCCATTTATAATTGTTCGGCTTTTGTTATATAGTATTTTCTTATATCTCAACTTCTTTATTTATTAAGAGTTGGTGGAATGTGGGACTCCTGAGGTAGTGTAATAGGCTAAAGAATGCAGCAATAGCTGAGCCTCTTTATTTGTTGTATCCATAATTGGGAAGATTTTCACACAGATAGTAGTTGAAACATTCCATCCGTTTTCCTTTGCTGTGTCAACAATATAATGAACGTGATTGTGCATTAAAATTAACCTCCAATTCGAAAACATCTCATTTTGCTTGTCCTGCTTCCTCCTTCTCATGCAGGAAATCCGTGGAACTGTCTGCCTCCGCGCAAGCTGCTAGCGTAACCAGCGCTATTACCAGCATAAGCAAGAGTAACTTCTGCATGCTTAATCTTTGCAAGACCAAAATCTCTTTCCTTATTAGAATTTAGTATTGACCCCATCTCGAATTAATTTCTAATCACACTTAACAAGATAGAAGATCAGAAATCCAGGTAAGTACCACCTATATTTTGAATGATTGAGCTTGAAAAGCAATATGTTTATGGAACTAGAAGTGTTATATTTGTTGTAAGAAGTTATTTTGGTAACTGAAATACTTTCCAAGAACTGTTTTTTTTTGTAGTCTAAACGTCTTCCATGATAGACACATTAATTTTACGGGGGGTAGTAATTTGAACAAAAGAAATGGATTTACTGTCCAAATAAAAAGGAAAGCAATCATGATCAGCCTATTTATAACGATATGTGGGGTGTTGGTATTGCAAGGTTGCAATAACGCAAATGGAAATGCCAGTAACATTGACATAGCAGCCAAGAAGGTGAGCGATTTGTTTGAAGTGGAAGACGAAGAAACAGTCAAAGAGTGGGAGACAAGTAAAATAAAAGACTCAACAGAACAAGAACAAATTAATGAAGCACAAGAGGCAATTGATGAAATTGATATGAATGCTTTGGATCAGATGGAGGACTATGATAATGCATTTAGTCTTCGTTCTGCTGTCCTTATTGCGCAAGAGCAATTAAGAAAACGGGAAGGTATACGGAAGGCGACTGATAACAGGGCGGAGAACGAACAAATAAAAGAATTCATTCCAGATGAAGATGATGTTGTTTGGAAAAATAATAAACTAAAAAATAAAGATATCCTTGAAGAATTTATGAAAATCGCTGGAGAAAAAGGTAAAAATAATACCAGTGAAATTAGAGTCGTAAAAGATAAAGGCGCACAAGGTGTATTAATTTATGGTTTAAAATCAATGTATGATAAAAATGCTGAACAAAGTTGGATTCGGGTTACGCCAGATGACAGTCACTATATCGCGACAGAAAATGAAGTGCAAGATGTTTTCAATTCGCGCCAGCAATGTGGCTACATGGAAAAAGATGAGCAAGAAGGTTATTATAAGCTGTTTGAATGTCGAACGCATTGGGAATATCGGCTTATTCCAACAGGTAATATCTAACGGCCTTTTATAGAGGAGAAGCGAATAGCTGTTGTAAATGGTTGCAAATATTTAAAATATTTATTTTTAATTTCCAAGTTCGTGGTCTAATTCTACCGCCTTTAGACGGTATCGCTTTTAGCCTTATCTTTAGCTGTCCATACTAAGATATGAGGTGAAAAGTATGGACGGATATAAAAAGAATAGCCATGCAGTTATTAATTTTGGGTAATCGGATAATAGTGTGGAAAAAGGGTCAAAAGGAACCCTCCCTCATTGCTACGCTCTTTGGCGGATACCTTTTGACGATTCGCTTTACGTATCTTTTCCAAGGATTCATTAGCCAATTTGACAAAATGGAATTTATCAATAACGATTTTAGCATGTGGAATCACCATACTAACTGCGTCTTTGTAAGGTCTCCACATATCCATTGCTACAAGTTCAACTTTATCAATGTCTTGAAGTTTTGAAAGATAGTCAATAACCACGGACTTATTACGTTTTCGTAAAATGTCAATCACCGATCTGTTTTCAACATCTGTAACGGCAAAACGGTAGTTTTTTAATAAATGAACTTCATCAAGACCAAGCCATCTTGGAGTTCTGAACTCTGTTTCTGCTTCAAGTTCAACAACATAGTCATTAAAGATGTTACGTACAGTCTTTTCATCAACACCTATGTCGTAAGCAATGCTGGTAAATGTCTTTTCAAGGCTTGCCTGCTGAATCCAGTCTACAAGTCTAACAGTGACGGAACGACTTTCATCAATGTCATGAAGCTCTTCAAAGAAGGTTCCTTCACACTCACGACATTTATATCGTTGTCGCTTAATGGTTAAACCTACACGTTTAGCGTGCATAGGTAAATCAAAGAATAACTGTTCTTTCGTACCATGCTTGTAGAGGTTCGGCACTGTGCCACATTTAGGACAATGCGAAGGAGATGGAGCTGTTGGTACCACCAAAAAACGATAATCGTCCTCGAATTCCTTCATGTCCTTTACTTTGAGATTAGGCAGGTTGAGCAAATCCATCTATACCATTGCCTTGTTTTAACGTCTGGGTGATTTTTTGTTTCTTAGTTTGTTTTACCTTTATTTACTATGCAACTTAACATATTCACGATTTTGAATTGGCCACCATATTAAATGGAAAAGCATGTGGACAAATATAGCTGCTAATAATCCCCCTTGGATGAAGGCTACCCCAGCGAAAAAACCAACCCAAATGTTACCAATAATCGTATACACATACATAAGAGGTTTTGGTTGCGAGGCAACAAGTTTAATAGATGGTAAATGAACAACGGCAAATAAGACACTTGAAATGGAAATTGCAAACAATGTACTAACACGATCACCCATACTCATTAATTGAAACAACCAAATAAATAAGCTAAGCAAGCCCCATCGAAACATAACTTCTTCTACAACTCCGCCATAAAATACACGACTTAAAATACCTGTATTTACATAATGTGTTTCAATTTCCATATAATCTGTTTTTGTCAATCTTGGCACTAAATACATATAATAAAACAACAAATGGCTAAGAGAACAGATAACACCTAGACCTAAACCATATAATAGAATTTGACTAATTTCTATTTGTTGAACAACATGAATCTTAGGAACAAAATAAGCACCCATCGCTGAAAATACAAGTGCTGTTAAGCCATGTGCAATTAATCGTTGCCCATCTGTCACATCATCCTCTTTTATATGTATTTTTTCCGACTGATACATAAAATAAATGCCTGGTATACAAATGGTAAAAACAATAACTAAATAAATCCAATTCATGGGGACTACTCTCCTTTTGCTTTCATTTGTTCTTCCAAAATGACCTTATAGATCTTGTTCACTGCCTGTTCCAATTGACTAATTACTTCGTCATCTAGTTTAGCATAGTATGTTGATACAATTTGCTCATCTACTTTTGCATATAATTCATAAAGTTCTTTACCCATCAAGCCAAGTGTTACGACGATTTCACGTCTTGAGTTAGGATTAATGGATCGCTCGATATAATGCTCTTTCTCTAATTTACTTAACAACTGGCTAACTGCACTTGTAGTCACATTCATCTTTTCAGTCAGTTCACTGACTGTTAATGTATTATGCTGCTGGACATGCTCGATAATTAAAGACTGCTTTGGTGTTAATTTCAAGCACTTCATCGTAGTGATGTAACAATGCGTAGTTTATTTGATCTAATGTTTGAAAAATCCCATTCATTCGCTTTTCTAGCATAAAACCCCTCACTTTATTTAGTTGTATAAACATTTTAGGTATCTAAAGCATTCATTATAAGAATACTATAACTAAATACACCATTAATGCAAACGCATAGAAGTAAATTTTATGCACTATCCTATTTGAGCTCCAAATAGGAATGCTGGTTTTACCATAAACTTTTGATACACAAAATAAGTGTCAGCATAATAAACATTACTATACACTGAAATTAACAAAAGGGAGTGATCTTTCAATCTAACTTCCAAGCCTTTTCACCTGAATATAGATTTCCAATTTATTAATAAAAATTCAAACCTTGGAATAAGCTGTCAAATAGTTAATCCACAAAAAGGCTTTTTTTAAGACAATCCAAGAAACTGAATATATATAGTAGCTACATTTATATGACGGAACGTGATAAGTGCATATTAATGTATTCCCACACTACTATCCGATTACCCTTAATTTTTACATTAAAGGTTGTAGCGAACAATGATTTGAGTAGTTCCCCTATGTATTTTAAATGTGTGTTGGTGAAGCTAAATTTTAATAGCATATGTAGGGTCCTTTACCCTAAATTCAGAACTATTTCTTACTTTTACCTGTTTGGCTACATGTTTTTTGGTGTTAAATACCATATTAATGCTTTTAGGGGGGCAACCAAATCGGATAATTGTAACGAAAATTGAATCCGCTTTACATGTTTTGTTCCCCCAGACAGAAATAGCGTCACACTTAAACGAAATCTATCGTTTTGAAAGGAAAGATAATGAAACCAGACACCAACAAAAATCGCTGGTGCCTGGCTTCTTACTTACTTCGTATAATTATCAAAATATCCTTGGATATAAATAATCGGTGTACCTTTATCGCCACTACCTGAGGTTAAGTCAGATAAGGAGCCAATAAGATCAGTAAGCTTTCTTGGCGTTGTTCCTTGTGTTTCCATGGACCCTACAAGATCTTCACCTTTATTTTCAATATAGTTGTTAATCGCTTCCTCAAGTTCCTTTCCTTTTAAGTCAGCAAAGTTATTATCAGCAAGGTACTTTAATTTCACTTCGTTTGGTGTGCCTTCAAGACCAGATGTATAAGCTGGTGAAACTACAGGGTCAGCAAGCTCCCAGATTTTCCCCACAGGGTCTTTAAATGCACCATCGCCGTATACCATCACTTCTACATTATTTCCAGTCTTTTCCTTAAGCATCTGTTGGATTTTATCTACAACAGGCTGACAATTTCTAGGGAAAAGCTTAACTGTATTCTCTGTGGATTTATTAGAACCTAAAAGGCCGTAAGCTTCATTATAACCACTGCCATCAATAGATTTGGTTAAGATGTCATCCAAACTGTAAACTTTTTCTGCCCCGTTCGCCGTTAAAATTCTTTTCGTTCTGAATCGTGAATGAATATCACAGCTGAGTACATTTTTCGTGTAGTCTAGGATCGTTTTTGGATCATTGGCGAAAATAACTTCACATTCAATCCCATATTCTTTCACAATGGATTTATAGTAATCAATATAGTCAATACCAGTAAACGTATGCTTTTGATGGCCAAAAAGGTCACGGAATTGTTTTTCTGTTAACACATCTGTCCAAGGGTTAACGCCTTTTTCATCCAGCGTATCAAGATCTACTAAATGATTTCCCACTTCATCAGATGGATAGTTTAGCATCAGCACAATTTTTTTAGCGCCTTTCGCAATACCACGGAGACAAATTGCGAAACGATTCCGACTTAAAATGGGAAATATAACCCCAATTGTTTCTTCACCAAATTTGGCTTGGACGTCCGCAGCGATATGATCGATCGAAGCGTAATTGCCTTGAGCACGCGCTACGACTGATTCTGTAACAGTAACGATATCCTTATCATTTATTTGAAAGCCTTCCACCTCGGAAGCTTTTAATACACTATTTACCACAATGTCTTCAATTTTGTCACCTTGATTAATAATGGGGCAACGAAGACCTCTGACAACTGTTCCGACTACTCTTTCCAAATTAATCGCTCCTAACCATGCTAAAAATAAAACACTTCTACTAGTAATATACATGAATAAAGGGCAATAAGTAAAACAAATGTATCAAATATTGATTAAAAAACGAATGATTTTACGAATTTATGTCAGAACGATCGTATATTAATAATTCCTCTCCACGTAAAAAAGCCGTGTCTTATAAGCTAGCATTGCTTATAAACACAGCTCTTTAAAATGATTAATAGAGTCCGTCTTTTTCCTCTTTCATACTGATGAAAATATTTTTTGTTTGGGTATAAGCATCGAGAATACTTTTATATGTCTCACGACCAATACCCGATTTTTTATAACCACCAAATGGTGCACCGGCAGAGAAGTTCGTATACTGGTTCACCCACATACGGCCTGTTTCTACTTTACGGGATACACGCAAAGCCGTGTTTAGATCCTTTGTCCATACTCCGCCGCCAAGCCCGTATTCGGATTCATTTGCTAAGCGAATGGCTTCTTCTTCTGTCTTAAATTTAATCACCGTAGCGACAGGTCCAAAGATCTCTTCTTGTGAGATACGCATATTGTTATCTGCATCAGCAAGAATAGTTGGTGCCATAAACACACCATTTTCCAGACCGTTCTCTTTGATTTGATAACCACCTGTGATTAATTTAGCGCCTTCCTTTTGCCCGATTTCAACATATTGTAAAATTTTATCCAACTGTTTTTGATTGATTTGTGCACCCATTTGTACGCCATCTTCCCAAGGGAGGCCAACCTTAATATTTTCGAACGCTGCTTTTAATTCGCTGACAAACTTATCATAGATACCCTCTTGAACAAAAATACGCGATCCAGCACTACATACTTGTCCTTGGTTAAATAAAATACCTAATTGAGCACCTTCAATTGCTCTTTCCCAAGGAGCATCATTAAAGAAAATATTTGCCGATTTTCCACCTAGCTCTAATGTAGCTGGAACTAAACGATCAGCGGCTGCTTTTGCTACGGTATAACCAACCTCTGTTGAGCCAGTAAAGGCTAGCTTGCTAATGCCCTCATGGTGAAGCATATAATCACCTGAATCAGCACCTCTACCAGTAATGACATTAACTACACCTGGTGGTAATACTTGATCCAATAATTTAGCCAATTCTAATAAGCTAAGGGAAGTAGATGAAGACGGATGAATAATAACTGTATTCCCTGCTGCAATGGCTGGAGCAATCTTCCAAGCAGCCATTAAAATGGGGAAGTTCCATGGTATAATTTGACCTACAACACCAATTGGTTCTTTTAAAGTTAATGTTAATGTATCATCATCTAATTCTTTGGCAGTTCCTTCTTCAGAACGAATAACGCCAGCGAAATAGCGGAAATGGTCAGCACATAACGGAACATCAGCCCCACGTGATTCTCGGATCGGTTTACCATTATCTAGTGTTTCTACCATTGCTAGATGATCTGCGTTTTCGTCGATCAAATCAGCAATTTTTAGTAGTAATTTGCTTCTTTCTTCAACGCCAACGGTTTTCCATGATTGAAATGCCTTTGTCGCTGCTTCCACTGCCATATCGACATCAGCATGTGTCGCATCAATCACTTCAGAGAGTTTTTCACCAGTACTAGGATTGTAGCTAGCTATTTTTCTGCCTTCCGTGCCTTCTACCCATTGACCGCCAATATATAGCTTGTACGATGGATCAATGAGCTGCGCTGTATTCACTTTGCTGTTCATGACTCCTTACTCCCTCTCTTTTTCTAAAATATTTACTTATACTGTATATTTTACTTGGTGATGAAACTGTTTACAATAAAATAGCTTATAGCTCAGAATTTCTGTAGAAGAGGAGTTTTTAGTTTATCTCGTATAAGGTGCTGTAGGATTCTCGAGGCAATATTTCAATCATTCATCCATTGTTATGTAGATTCCCCTCTAGTTTTGGGCAATAAGTACTGTCCCTGATGAATATCTTGATGTTGTGCTCTACTATAGATAAATATTCTAAATCTATCACATCAATACTTCTAATTGAAAGGCTTCTACGATAACAGAAAAAAACAAACTCTAAAAATCCCCCAATTAGGAGCTTCAGAGTTTGTTTGGAAATGCTGTCTTATTGCGTATTCCAATAAAATATTGACGAGGTCCCAACTCTAATAGTACAAATTTAATTTACGAAACTATCAAGGAATTTACTTGCCTCACTATTAAATTTCCACATTACATCAAATTTATCGATTAACATTCCAAAGCTTGCTGACTATGGCGTAGAAGATAACGGCATGATCACAGTGCAGCCTTCTGAAAGCTTTTCAAAACTTTGTTTATTCATTTCTGGACCAGCATCGATGATACTAATTAAGACGGTATTCCCCTTTGTGACTTCATCTGTCACAGCTTCCATAGAAGGTAGAACATCAGAGATCATTAATGTATTTCCTGAAAACTCAATACGAGATTCCATGATCATGTTTTGTTCTTCTTCCGTTATTGGAGCATTTGGGTTATGACCAAAATCCCCAAATTTAACCTTTTTTACGCTTGTTGCCTGTAATGCCTTTTCATAAAAGCCTAATGCTTTTTCTGCCTTTCCAGCAAATTGTACATATGCTATTGCTTCCATCATTTATTACCTCCTCTTGGTAATTGAAGTATAATAGAACATAGACGACAACAGTATGTCGTATATGGGAGGAAAATATGAAAAAAATTGAGCGACTTATCTCAATAGTTATGATCCTACTACAAAAGGAAGTTGTTTCGGCGTCAGAATTTAGTCGGCTTTTTAATGTAACGAAACGAACGATTCAACGTGATATGGAAACATTAAGTTATGCAAACATCCCTATTTATGCGAAGTATGGTGCTGAAGGAGGGCACGCGCTAATGGAAGAGTATAAGTTCGATAAGCGGCTATTAAAATAGTCAAGATATTGAAAATATACTCGTAGCTTTAGGCAGGTTTGAGCAACTGATTACGAATCAAGAAATTCAAACTACGGTTCAAAAAATTAACGGAATGACCAGTGCAAATATTGCTCCTAAACTTGATTTAACCTTTTATGATTGGCCAGGAAGAAGTCAAATCAAAGAAGATATAATTGAGCATAACTGGTTGTTAAATTTTGAATATGTGGATCAAAAAGGAAACAAGACGTATAGAGTTGTAGAACCTTATAAAGTACATTTAAGGGAGATGCATTGGTATCTTTTTGCATATAGTTTAGAACGGGAAGACTATCGAACGTTTAAATTGACAAGAATATTAAATATCCAAAAAGGCGGTTCTTTTCTCTCAAGGGCTGATAAAGAATGTAGGGAAGTAAAACAACACAACGATCAACAAAATTTGGTTAGTGTACAGCTATTGTTAGATGTTGCTGTAAGAGATCAATTTATTGAGAGATACGGGAAAAATCTCGTTAAAAAAGTGTCGACAAGAGATTACCTTGCGACAATTGAATTGCCTGAGAACCGATTTTCTTTCCAATTTTTTAGCAGGATTCGGTAATAAAGTTAAAATTATAACGCCTAAAGGTTTTATTACGAATTATGTAAACTTTTTGAAGGAAACAGTTGAGCTTTACAATTAACATGTTCATAGGATGGCTACAAGAGAGGATGTAATGGTAGCAAACGTTCCATTCCCTTACTCCATAATTGATTCGTCGACCATTGTCTTTCCACTGACCGTTTTTTGTTACTCTACTACTTGCATAGTGATTCTTTAATCATAAAATGAATTCTGTTAAATCTTTTATGGTTATGACTTTAAAATCGGCTATTTTGTCGAGAACAACTTGAATTGTCGCTAAGACTTTGGGCGAAAGCTATCTTTTTCATATAATAAAGCCTAAAATTTTATACTTTTATAATACAAAAAAGTAATCATCCCAAGCCTTGCAAGCATTAGGTGATTACTTTTTTTCTAATGTGAGCTGCCCCTTCCCCCTTCAAGGTTACTGAATGAACTATTTGGTGTTGCTGCCCAGGTAGTTATATTTATTAACTTTTTAATTATAGCTTACTCGAATTTTAAAAAAATGAAAAATGCAGTTGTTACAGTCGTAGAAGGGCAACATCATGTGATTAGCTACCACCTTATATCCGCAAATATTACCTTATACATTCTTCTCGCGCATGGCGGAGGAATTTTTATTTACATAAACGAGCGCAAAGTCTTGTTTACTAATCTATTAGTTATTAAAAAACCCTATATTAATACCTGTTAACCTGTGCAAGAAATCAACTTCCACCATCCAGTCTCTCTCCAGCATTTCATGGATATCAATGATCCTTTTTTTATAAAGATAAGAAACCAGCATGGCTCGCCTAGAGCACAAGCCACCATCTATCATGAAAAAACTTTTGCTTTAATGTTTAGATTCTTAAAATACTGTCTAAAATAAATGAGTTAGATAAGTTAAATAGAGTTGTTTTTTCATACAAAAGTATAAAATGAGGTGCTTGGAGATAACGAAATAACTGAATAGCCACGTCCGGCTTCAGCGCCCAGCAACTAGGCGACTTCACGAAACCGCCCTACGATAAGTCATCATCGGTTCGTCGCTAAGGGGAAGGCCGACTAAACACGGGCTTGCCGCTCAGGCGTCGGCATACCCCTGGTTGCAGGGGCATGATTCCTAAATCTTTAGTTGATTCGTTCCATTCGCTACGTTGCTAAACGGGCGCCCTGCGCCTTTGTTCACAATTAAATCTATAATCGTTTTAACCTTTTGTGGTTTTTGTATCGGAAAGACGTCATCTAATGGTTCTTGTTTTAACAAGTGAAAAAGGAAAGCCTCTGGAAATCTAATAGGTAAGACATATACGAAGGAGACGCCTAGCTAGGTAAGCGTTTTACCCTATTGATTTGTTAAAGTAGGCGACTTACGATATGCTTGGAAAAAGGCAGTTTTTCTAAAACCAGTGCTATGCAGTGGCTTAGAAAGAAAACAGCTATAAAACGTAAATTTACTTTTTTAAAACCTTGTTTTGTTTACCAAAGCGAAGACAGGGAATCTTTATTGGTGTGATCCCTTTAAGTTTATATCAACAATCGTCTTTATTACAGACGATTTTTTCAAGTGTTTCCTAATATAAAGACCACATATAAGATAAATACGAAAGGAAGGTCATCATGCATTTATCTAATCATTCATTGATGAAAAGTATAGAAACAGCTGATACGCGAATGCGAGTGAAACTTGTTCCAGGAAAGGACGAGTCAGGTTATCTAGACCCAAAAACACTTGCAGAGCTAAGTATGACTGAAGATAGATCGTCTTCAGAAACCATAAGTGAACCTACGGTAGAAATGATGCGCGCTGGAATTGGGTGGCAAAATGCTAAAGATATTACAACCCATGAGCTCGTAGTGGAAGATAAAGAATTTGAGGGTATTCCTGTTCGAACATATGAGAGAAAAGATGTAGTGAATGAAGTGTTACCTGCTATTGTGTTTTATCATGGAGGCGGATTTTTTGGCGGTTCATTAGACACTGTTGATTTACCGTGTAGACGCTTAGCGGATTTGGCTGGGATACGAGTTTTTTCCGTGGAGTATGGTTTAGCACCAGAGCACCCCTATCCGGAAGCTGTTATCAATGCACATAAAATGGTAGTCTATATCCATCATCATCACGAGGAATTAAAAGTAAATGTAAATCACCTGAATGTAATGGGAGATTCGGCTGGTGGAAACTTAACGTATGTCGTTTCTTTATTAGACAGGCTATATGGAACGAACTATATTAAGAATGCTGTTTCCGTTTACCCAGTAGTTTATCAAGGAAAGAACGAAGAGCAATTGAAACGTTTTTATGATTTATCTGCAATTAAAGTACATGAGCATGAGGAGCTGGTGCATCAACATATAAAAGGATTTATGGATTTCTTTTATTTTATTGATCGCTGGTATATTCAAGATGCGGACCCCGAGAGCTGGATGATTTCACCGTATAATGTGGAAGGAGATTTACTGAAAAACATGCCACGAACCTTATATATTGCTGGTGAATATGACGCTTTACGTCTTCAGGGAGATGCTTTTTATGAGCAGGCTAAAAAAGCAGGTACAGATATTTATTGTTTACGCTACAACGGGATGATTCACTCATTTATGGATAAGGTTGGCGACTACGTACAAGCAGACGACTGTTTAAAAGAGTCTGTACAGTTTATATTAGATTCATAATCATTTGTCATGAAGCTAATAATAAAACATAAATGATTAAGAATTAGAGACAGACGGTTTAAAGATATGCTTTTAGTGTAAGATGACGTGACTTATGCTCTAAATATGACAACCAGCGTTCCTAGGCGCTGGTTGTAGTTTGAGACATATAGTG
The DNA here is from genome assembly GCF_018075365.1 of Virgibacillus pantothenticus. Lineage (GTDB taxonomy): Bacteria > Bacillota > Bacilli > Bacillales > Amphibacillaceae > Virgibacillus > Virgibacillus pantothenticus. The sequence continues at coordinate 4,650,540 of NZ_CP073011.1, read as the reverse complement.
TATCACCCGCTTTTTCCGGCAGCTAAAGGGTGTATGAATAATTCGCTTTATCTCGCATACAAGGTGTAAGATTTTCACTTCTAGAATTGAAGATCCATATACGGCAACAAGTAAAAGGATCTAAATGCCCGATTTGCATAGAGGCCTAAAAATCAGCGGGGGTGAAAGAAAGTCTCCACTGATTGAAGATACACTTGTTATCTCTTTCCATACAAGCGCTAACCAAATAGCCGTTAAGAGCTAAAGCTTTAAAGCGCTTTACTGCCTTAGAAGCATTTCTAAGCCCCTTTCCCCCTTTTACTTATTTTTTTGCAAGGTATCGTTTAGAGAGGACTCAACTCTCTTATAATAAAGTGTGTATCCAAACCAAAACAACGCATAAACAATCGTAAAGCCCATAATCGTAACTAAAATTGCTTTCCAATGGAAAGGAACCCAGTGTAGAGAAAGCGCAAAGGTAAAGTAGATAGTTATAGATAAACTGTAGTGTACTAAGGTTTTCTTTAGAGGGCTCCAACTTTCCAGCTCAAAAATAAAGGAGGCTAGACCGTAGTAAATACCAAGGGCAAGACTTGCTAACGTATAAAGCCATATCTGAAAGATAGGGAGTGTTACGTTTAATATCATCAGAATCGTTAAGGCGGTAAAGACTGCTATCGCCCCATAAGCGATTCCGTATATCATTCGGCGCAAAATTTTAGCTATCATGACGAAGTCCTCCCGACGTCAGTTTCTCTTTGACGCTTGTCACATATTTACGTGTAATATATTCTTTATTTCCTGAGGAAAAGTAAACACAGAGGTTTCCATTAAAGGAGAGCTCAAACCGTTGAATACGATTTACATTACCAATCACCGATTTAGAAAAACGAATGAAATGACTGTTAGCAAGCGTCTCCTCTACTTCATACAATTTCATTTTAATTTCCAATCGTCGTCCATTTTCAAGTGCTGCGTAAACTTTCCTTTTTTCTGAATAAATATAATCAATCGTTTCCGGATCTAAGACGACTGTTTGCTCTTCCTCCACGCCAAATAACCGTTTCGGCTTTTCTTTTTTAATCAAAGCGACAAGCTGCTGCAGTTCATCTGTCCACTCATTCGTTTGAATAATAATGGAAGTCTCCTCATATTGATCGTCGATATCGATTTTTACTTTCATTATATTCCTCCCACTAATGAACCAATTAATGCTTCGCGCGTTTTAAAAAGCTTGGGTAGGCAAAGAATGCAATGATGAAACCAACCGCACCGAATGTGAGTAAAATGAGACTAGCGATAAAGAAATCATTGTAAGCCAATGTTCCGACCATCGTTTCTTGAAATGCGTTATGTGCCCAATATTGAGGCGTTAGTTTTCCAACCTTTTGGAAAAATGATGGCATCGCTTCCAAGGGCATCCAAAGCCCGCCTAATAATGCGCCACCTAAAGCAATGACTTGTGTAACCGCGACGCCCATATTGCTAGTACGGATAAGTAAGGATAACGCTAGCCCAAGCCCTGTAATGCAGATAGTTAGGATAAGTGCTAACATACCGAGCAATAAAGGTTGTTCTATTGGAATATTATAAACGACTTTTCCAAAAGTGAGCAATACCATAATTTGAGTAAACACAATCACTACATATGGTGACCATTTTCCAAACAGATAAGCGTATGGAGAAAGGGGGGTACTTGCAAGTCGTGCCACCATTCCTTTGTCACGGTCTTCAATAAATGAAAATCCCATCGAGATCATTATGAAAAACACAAACATCACTACATATCCGGGTACAATGGATATAATCACATACTCCTTATCGGCACCTTCTGTCCCAGCGGTAAAAATTGAAATAAATAAAACAGTAAAAATGATTGGCAGCAGAAATGTCCAAAAGTAAAGTCCTTTATCCTGTGCATTTTTCATCAGTTCCATTTGCAAAATAGATCTCATAACTATTCCCTCCTCATCTTGTTTTAAGCGCGAAGCTCCGTTCCAGTAAGCTTGAAAAATATATCCTCTAACGTTGGATAGGTAAGCTCAAATTGCTTTAACACCAGCTTTTTTTCTCTACATGCGCGCAGCAGTTCCTCCATTGTCCACATAGGATTAGCCGTTGTTAGCTTATAGCCATTTTTATATGGTTGTACATGATCTGATAATTGGTGGAGATCAGCAAGCAATCTTTCACTATTTTGACAGGCGAAAAAGATGGCAGGTACAGCATATTTTTCGATTAAGCTATTGATTGTGTCATGTTCGATTATTTTTCCTTGATCAATAAATGCTACTTCATCACAAATTTTATTTACTTCCTCTATATAGTGACTAGAATAAATAATGGTACGATTTTCTTCCTTCATTTGCTTAATCATGTCTAAAATATAATGTCTTGATTGTGGATCAATGCCGACTGTTGGCTCATCCATAATAATGAATTGTGGCTCATGCATCAGTGCACATCCTATATTTAAACGGCGTTTCATACCACCTGAAAAAGTTTTCACTTTATCTTTTTGTCGCTCGCTCAACCCGATATAGCGCAGTACTTTCTTTGCTTGCTTTTGTAACGCTTTGCCACGTAATTGATATATCCTGCCAAAGAAATATAGGTTTTGGATGGCGGAGACATTTTCTTCTAAACAAATATCCTGAGGAACATATCCAATGGTGCGTTTCTGATCGGTATTGGATGTGCCTGTGAAGATAATCTTACCTTCGTATGCTTGAACAATATGAACAATAATTTTCAAAAGCGTTGATTTCCCTGCTCCATTAGGACCAACTAAGCCTAAGCAAGCCCCCTTGTTAAGCTTCAGGGAAATCTCGTTTAAAGCCGTCGTTTTTCCGTATTTTTTACTGACATTGTTTATCACTAACATCACAAACACCGCCTTTATTAGATGCCTTTAGCATAAAATAAAAGGTTGGATAGGAAGGGAAATCCTACGTAACATTACTCTTTTTATGTACAACATGCAGTAATCGATGTTCCACGATTGAAAACTTCTCGAAGGAGCACACAAGTTGTCAGTTCATAGTACATTTTCATTTATGGATTGTACCTTTTTCTAATTATCTGCTTTCATTTTCATATGGTTCATTTCTAGTAAGGCTATATTTAATGGTTCTCCTTTTATTTTTATCTACCGTTCAGATAGAAATATTGCCATGAAAAAACAGCTGCCAGAACCTAAAAACTCTAACAAATCAAAAACATCATGTATGGGATAACAGTCTTTTGATAAAGGAAGGAGAGTGTCCATAAGATGGTGGAAAAGACAGAGGGTTATTAGTTACAATCAAATTATCTGTTAGGTAGGGGGGATAATATTCTGTATTATATTAATTGCTGTTTTAAAAATAAGGTTCTAAGTCAAATGTTGATGTGGGTGATGTACGAATAACGCTGTAAGGTGTCCATTTTTAGACGGTATCTAAAAGCTTTCGCCTCAGACTCATCATCCGCTTGTTCGTCTTTTATTGCTTCTACCTTCAAGGCTTTAGCTTCTATACCCTGATAAATTTTCTTATATCGCTTAACAAACTGCCATTTTGACACTTTTTCTTTTGTTGCTTGATCCAGCTGCTGATACATTCCCTCGAAGTCCATCTGCTCTCAGCTTGTTAAATATGCTTGATATATATTCTCAGGGTCATCTGATTGGAAGCAGCCCGAAGTACCTAAAAGAAGTAAACTAATCAAGACTGCGCGAAGCCATATTCGTTTCACCGCTATCATCTCCTAACCTAGATTAAAAAAGTACGTAGTAATTAAAAGTCGATTGACTACAAATGTAATCCTATAGGGTACACGAAATTACTAAAAAAATGCAGTAACTCTTTGTTGACTACAATCATAATTCTGTACTACAATTGTAGTCAAGTGAAGTCAACAAAAAATAAAAATATGCCATTTATTCTAATACTATAGGAAACCATCACGTCTAGCATTCTTCGAGTCACTATCTATCCATAAAAATAAATTCCTAATTTTTAATCATTATTGTCAAAACCCTCATTCAACCAAAAAATTAACCTGGAGGGGAATTCATGTTCTTTACGCTTTTTATTACGGGATTGCTTGTTTCTTCCTTTACGATTACTATTATTTTCCTGATTAAAAAAATATTCCAAAATCAGTTATCAGCTAAATGGCATTATAATCTATGGTTTCTCTTGCTATTTGCGTTGACACTTCCTTTTATGCCAACAAATTTAATAGCGAAATCTAACTTTATGCCATTACATACTTTTCAAGGTAATCAGCCGCATGAAAGCAATAGACCAAATGGTGGTGCTGAACAAGCGCTGGTCAAAAGCGATCATACGTGGATGCAGGCTTTTGCAACCAACGTGAATCGTCCTGATCTAGATCATTTTAATATAGTTATTGCGAGTATCTGGCTTATAGGGATATTGGTGCTCTTTATGCTTTACATTCATTCATGGTTGAAGCTCAGAAGCATAAAGCATTCAGCTATGGCGGTAGAAGATAAAGACGTGCTAGACTTATTTAGTGAATGTAAAAGGAGACTGCATATATCCAAAAAGATAAGGTTGTTACAAGCTCCACAGGCTGCATCACCGATGACCTTTGGCCTGTTCACGACATATGTGGTTCTTCCTAGCGGCTTTCAGCAATGGCTTTCTAAAGAAGAGATTAAATATATTTTACTTCATGAACTTACTCATTATAAGCATAAAGACACATTCACGAATTATCTGCTGATTTTTTACCAAATCATCTACTGGTTTAATCCGCTTATATGGATTGCTTTTCGAGCAATGCGTCTTGATAGAGAAATGGCGTGTGATACAGCTGTATTAAATAGGTTGGACAAACATGACCACGCATCGTATGGGAAAACGCTGCTTCACTTTATTCACTCGTCCTCTACCTTCAAGCCTATTTCATTAGCTAATCAGCTGAACGGTTCAAAGTCGCAAATAAAAAGGCGGATTATGAAAATTGCTGTTTATCAACCAGAGCGCAGGAGAAAAAGGCTTGTAAGTATCAGCGTTTTTATGCTAATGTTTATGGTTGTTTTTAGCCAAATTCCATTTGTATCAGCTATGACGTCTAAGCAGGATCGCTATGAATTCCACCATAACCAGATTAGCTATGAAGACTTAAGCGAATACTTTCACAATTATGAGGGCAGCTTTGTTTTATATGATAGTAATGCTGATTCCTATACCATTTACAATCAGGATCGGAGTACATTAAGGGTATCACCTAACTCCACATACAAGATATTCAGTGCATTATTAGGGTTAGAAGCAAATGTGATTAGTCCTGACCATTCAACCATGAAATGGAATGGTACTCTATATCCTTATCAGACTTGGAACCAAGATCAAAATCTTTCATCTGCTATGGCATCTTCGGTAACATGGTATTTTCAGGAGATAGATCAGATGGTGCAGGAGGATAAGATCGAAGCATACTTAAAACGGATCAACTACGGAAATCGTGATATTTCAGGAGGCTTAGCTGGATATTGGCTCGAATCCTCTCTACGGATATCTCCTGTAGAGCAGGTACAATTGCTTCATGATTTTTACACAAACCAATTCCAGTTTAAAGAAAGAAATATCCAAGCAGTAAAAGAGGCGATCCAATTAGAAAAAGCAAATGGCTCTGTCCTCTCAGGTAAAACAGGGACAGGCAGCGTGAATGAGAAAAACACAAACGGCTGGTTTATTGGCTATGTAGAGGCAAAGGGGAATACGTACTTTTTTGCCACCAATATTCAGCGAGACGATCATGCTTCTGGACGCGAAGCAACGGATATAACGCTATCGATTTTAAAGGATAAACACATCTATATACCAGATGAGAATTTTTAACTAATCGATGGAGACATTCTAAAGCGTAGCTCTCAGAAAGAATAGGGAGGAAATTAGCAATGACAAAGCATGTACCAAAAATATCGGAAGCTGAGTGGGAAGTCATGGAATCGTTATGGAAACGATCCCCACAGCCGCAAACAGCTAATGAAGTATATAAAGCTTTACAGGGGCATACCGACTGGAGTCCTAAAACAGTGCGCACACTCTTAGATCGACTTGTTCAAAAAGAGGTTGTTGGTGTAAATCGGGATACAAAGGTTTATACGTTTTTCCCTTTGTATTCACAGGATGAATGTCAGCGAACGGAAGCGAAATCTTTTATTCAGCGAATTTATGGAGGAGCATTTAAATCACTCCTCGTTCAGTTTATGGAGGAAGAGTCTTTATCTGATGAGGAAATTAACGAACTACGCTCTATTTTAGATAAGAAAGCAAAAGATAAATAGTAGACAAAACAAGCAGGGGAGTGTGAATTCCTGCTTGTTTTTTGGTTTTCGTTTTATAAATTTGGTTATACCAGCTGATATTTGTAAAGGGGAGTGTTAGCATAGTCCGCCTCTTTGCGATAATCTAATTAATGTTTAGGTCTGCTTTCTTTTGCTAACAAGCTTCCTTAATTTTTAGTTTCCTCTCTCGGTCTATTTTTTCTTGCTTATAACAGATAACGATACAATCCTTTTATATGCATTCCTAAATTGACAATGAACAATCGAAAATAGATGGTGTCTAAATTCTAAATATATCGAACCATATATCCAATATATTTAGAATTTATGTTACTATATAAATGAAATAACGTTGGAGGTGGTAAAGTGGATCATATTTTGCAACTTACTAGTAGAAAAAGGGAGACATACAACGTTCATTTAACGTACTCCCTGCTATGGGAAAGTGCTTTGGGTATAGCAGCAATTACAAATAAAAAACTGATTAACACACTGGAAAGACCAGAAAAATATTGGGGTGAAATAAAGAAATCAATCTCTGACGGACTATTGGAACAACTAGAGTTTGTTGAACAAAATAATACATGGAAGTCATTGTTGCAAATCCTTCATCAACGGGAGTTTAAAGATTTATCGGAATTTATCATTTATATTAACGGACTGCAAGAAACGGAGCTAAGATTCATATGTTTGCCGTTTATCGGAAAGGACTATCAAAATTACAGAGAGAAGGCGGCTCAAGGAGAAAAGAGCTCAGTAGAAAAACTGGTTCAGGCAACAGCTAATAATTCTTTCTTCCCTACTTATATCGAATTCATTAGTCAGTGTGACATTGTCCTTTTAAAGGAACATCTTATTCAAGTAATGAGCAACTGGTATAAAGAGGTTTTAGAACGAGATGTAGCAGAGACAAGCATCATTTTAAAAAATGATTATGAAGCCAAAAAGAAGATGAGCAACAAATTAACACCAGAAGAGTTAGTACAGTGGGCAACTGGGGGTGTGACTTATGCGCCTGAGCCAAGTGTGCATCATGTTTTATTAATACCACAATATATTTACCGCCCGTGGAATATTGAAGCAGATATGGAAGAGACTAAAGTCTTCTATTATCCAGTTGCCAATGAAAGTATTACTCCTAACGATAAATATACACCAAATAATTTTTTAGTGCTAAAGCATAAGGCATTAGGTGATGAGGCAAGACTCAGAATCGTTAAATTGCTCTCAGAAGAAAATCGTACACTACAGGAGATAACAGACCAACTAGATATTGGGAAGTCGACGATTCATCATCATTTGAAAATTTTAAGAGCAGCAAAATTAGTAGAAATAGTCGGTTCAAAATATTGTTTAAAAAAAGGCGCAATGGAGCTGTTATTCAAGGAGTTAGAAGTATACTTGGAAAAGTAAGGAGGGAGGAATAATTGCCAACATCTATATTAAAGAATAAATCCTTTGTTTCCGTATGGCTTGGAAATGGAATTTCTGAATTAGGCGGGGCTTTCGGAACCTTTTGTAATTCCGTTTTAATCTATCAATTAACTGGCTCTACATTAGCTTTAAGCAGCATGTGGATCTTATATTTTATCCCTTCTCTCATTCTTCAGTTGATGATTGGTCCTTTTATTGACCGCTGGAGTCGCAAATGGATCATGGTCTTTTCTCAATGGGCGAGGGGAATTATTTTCCTAATTCCACTTCTTGCGCTATTTACGGAGACACTTTCGCCCTGGCATATATACTTGGTGCAGATTATTGTCGGGTTAATCACTCCGCTGTATGTCCCAGCAAATCAAGCAATCATACCTACTATTGTTCCTAAAGATCACTTAGAGAAAGCAAATGCTTACATAGATGGAACAGTTAGACTAATGACTTTTATGGCTCCTATCCTAGGTGGGATAGTAGTTGAATATATTGGCGTAACGCGAACGATTATTTTAGTAACTGTCTTATTGATGATAAGCGGGTTTACCCTAATGTTTATTCAAGATTCTAGGAGCGTTCAAGGGATTAGGAAAACATGGGTAAAAGAATTTGTGGAAGGTTTGTCTTACTTTTTTACTAGACCTATTATCGTTTGGTTGGGCGTGTTTTTGGGGTTTGTACAGTTTGGAGTTGGTGTAACGATGGTTACTACACTTCCATATATAACGGAGGAGCTAAATGGTAGTTATGCGGAGTACGGATACTTTATGGCTGGCTTTCCTATTGGGTATATCTTAGGGGCTATGCTAGTTGGCAAGATAACGTCCGAAAGCCGGCGTGTATTAATGCTCGGCGCATTATTTATTGGTGGACTGACATTTATGGCTTTATTTTTTAATACGAGTATTGTCCTAGGTATAGCAACGGAAATAATAGGAGGAATCGTTATGGCTATTTTTAGCATCCATAATATGACAATATGCCAAAAAGCGATACCTCATGATGTAATGGGAAAAGTATTCTCTGTGCGTTTATTCATCATTAGAGGTATTATGCCTTTAGGCGTTCTCGCTGGCGGTTATTTAAGTGAGATATGGGGAGTCCGTTCCTTATATTTATTCATAGGTTCTATCATTTGCATCGTTTCTTTAGTAGGAATCATTCTTCCGTATTTCAAGTTTATTGACAATGATAGAGCTGAACAGCGTGCAGCTTCCTAATTTTGGGTTGAGCAAATCTGTCCTAAAACTGTATACAGCTGAGGGGTTAAGATTTGCGCTCCCAGTCTAAAAAAGGCTCTATCATCACATCCATATTTACTTATTCAATAGAACAGTAAAAGTAATCCTTTTTGGACCTTCTGCCCATCATATCACAAGGCAATAGACATTCCATATCGTTTTTCTAAAAAATGCACCATGCCCTCTTTAAAAAAATTGGCAAGGTCTACAGATAGTTCAGCTGCAAAGAAGCAAATTTTATTCTAAGAGCTTTCTTCTTTTAAAGCCTCATGTACTGCTTCAATTGCATGGATAGCTGTTGTATCAAACAATGGAACTTCAGAATCTTCAGTCTTAATTAATAAACCAATTTCCGTACACCCTAAAATGATCCCTTCAGCACCATTATTAACCAGATCTTGTATCACATTTTTATAATAATTTTTGGATGATTGCTCCATTTTCCCTAAACATAGCTCTTCATAAATAACTTTGTTGACATGGCTACGAGCTTCCTTATCTGGCACTATAACTTTAATACCATTCGATTCGATTCTAGATTTATAAAAATCTTGTTCCATCGTATATTTGGTGCCAAGCAACCCAACTGTTTTGATATTAGAATTTTGAATATGAGTCGCTGTTGCATCAGCAATATGTAATACAGGAATCGTTATCCTCGCTTTAATATAATCAATTACTTTATGCATCTTATTCGTGCAAACTACTATAAATTCTGCGCCTGCTTTTTCTAAAGATGATGCTGCTTTTCCTAATGCTTTACCTGCTGCTTGATAACGTTCCATCTCGTCAAAGTCAACACTATAAAGTACGCATTTTGCTGAATGTAATCCACCCAACCTTCCTTTTACTTCTTCGTTAATTATTCGGTAATACTCTACCGAGGGTTCTCAACTCATTCCGCCTATAAGTCCAATAGTTTTCATCACAATTCCTTAATTCAAATGATCTATACCTGTTAGTGAATTTTACTTAGCGTATAATCTAAATTGATTCGTCGAGTATAAATTTTAACGTTTGTTGAAAGAAATTCACTTTCTTTATAGGCATTGGTTGTATAGCGTTTAACATATTGCTGCGAATCTTTGAGGAACTTTATGTGCTCTCAAGATTCGCGCAGGATAAATTATACTTTATTTATTTTTAACCATTTATGTGATTTGGTTGAAACTTCCTCTTCAATAGTAGGTAAGACTTTCTTAAACCCGTTTCTTGTCTTGTTTTTATTAAACCATTGGTGGGAAGCTAAATCATTCGGCTTTCCTTCCTGTGATGATTTTTCTACCTTTGGATAGGTAACTGTATTTTTAGCGAAACCTGGTTGATATCGTAATATTCTTAATAAATCGGATGCTTGGTTAATTTGAGCTTCCGCTATGTTTTTTCTTTGTTGGTCAGTTTTGAGATCGTAAGCGCCTGTGTTTTCGTTAATTTTCCTAGTTTGGATGCTATCAATTGTAATTCGTATACTGCCAAATCCTAATGGCTTTCCTCGACCAATTTTATGAGCATGCTCTTTAGAATCGTTAATATCTAGAACGTTACATAATTGGTTTAATTCTTTTTCTGTTAGTCGTTCAAAATAAACGGTGAAATTGAATCTGTTTCCTTTATCAAGCGGTGATATTGTCGTTTCCATTTCTTCCTTATCTGTAGTTTTTAAAGGATAATGTTTAGGTTCATGGTGCCAATAAAATTTCCGCCCACGTATTTTCACTTCACTTGATTTTAAAGGCCTCCGTTTTTCTTGAATATAGTCGTAGTCGTATGTCCAGTAGGAATTATTTTTTGGTTTTTCAGTATAAAATTCGACTGCTCCAGGCTTCGGTTCTCCTAAGGCAGGTAAGGTCATTTTATCTAAAAATGTACAGTCTTTTTGTATTGTTGCATCACTAAAGCGAATTCTAGAAACTTGCATTTCTTGTTGGTTGACAAAACCAAACAAATGACAAGCAGGGCAAATTGCTTGTTTGCATTCGCAAGGCTGATATTCCCCTTGAGCTTTTAAAATGTCTATAAGTGTATTTTTAAAAACCTCTTGAGAAAGGGCGGCGGGTGCCAAATGACTAATGTTCCCATTTGCGTCTGTTGAATAATATACGGGTAACTTTATACTCCTATCCGTATCCATAAGCATGCTACGTAACATATACTTATATTGGATGTAGCCACTATGTTCTTCATTTTTGTCATTATTCCGTTCATATAATTCTAATACTTTTAATAAATATTCAATTTCTATTTCTTCTATCTTATAAGTTTTTCTTAGAGGTTGAAAGACAAAAATGGGTTTCCCGTTAGGTCCTTTCTCACTTAAGTGAACAAAGCCTTCCTTACCATCTGGAATTTGTTTTTTATAAAAAATTCTATTATTTTTAGAGTATAAAGTATCTCCTTCAGATAGAATAATAGATTTAGGTTCGATATCATACGGTGTGGTCTTTATTATTTTTCCACATTGAATTAACTTCCAACCTTCATCCGTTTTAAAAAGCAAACCTGGGTGTTTTGCATCCATGGATCGTCTATGAAATGACCCCTCATTCACTTGTGACAAACAGCCATTAAACGCTGCTTCAAAGACGCTACGAATGGTCCCACGTATTTCTGAACCTGGGATGACAGGTTTTTCATCTTCTGGATAGTGGAAAAATGCTTCTTTATCTTTGCTATCTGGTATAAATACAGGTGTCAATGTTTCTAACGTACACTCTATTTTTCCTGTTAGCAAGCCAACTTTACGATTACTTTTTTTGTCACATATACCTTCTAGCGGGACAAAATTATATGGATTTACAAAACGTTTATTATTTTTTTTGTTGCTCATCTGTCTTTTCCTCCTTCCATAGTTGATACTCGACTAAGCGATCGTCTACTACGTGATAAGTAAAAGATTGTTCATTTGCTAAGTCCCAATCTTGAAACGCAATATATTTACGGAAAACTAGACCTACCTTTTGTTTCTCTTCGTATGAATGAGGAAGGGCGATACGAGATCCGCGTTGTTCGGTTAAAATTGACCAGCCATTTTCGCATTGTTCTACTTTCCCCCATAGTAGGTATGTTTCATCAATGCGAGTTATTTTCCCCTTTTTATGATCTGTGTCTTTTCGTTCACGCCATACGAATTCACCATGCATCCGTGTGATTTTGATTTCCTTATCTTTGTTAAAAATACGTACCTCCTGGATAAATTCGGCGGTAGGAATTTCTTGGTCGTAAAGTTTAATAATTTTCGATGCTACCTCTCCTAAAAAAACGCCATAATCGGTTACTACATAAAGCTGCCCGTTGTTTAACTTAATAAAATTTATTAATTCATCAGTTTTTAGTTTTCCTTTCGTGATTGTAGAATTACACCGTGCTAGTTTCATGTTTTACACCATCCTTTATCCATGTCAAAGCACTCTTTTGATAGATACGCCAGTCCTTAACAGGATCATTTTCGCCGTCCATTTCAAAAACTCCTCGTCCTACTGCAATTTCACCACCGATTGCTAGAAATCCATGCATTAAGTCTTGAATTAACCAGTGTAATATTCCCTTTATAATAGGGTCGTAACAACTATCTTTTCGCCATCGAATGACTAAGCTCGTCTTTCCTTTACAGACAGATTCACCTGTAAATAAAGCACCATGTATGGTAGCACCAGAGAAACGATCAATTGCATTTCTTGTGATCTTGAACGGTGTTGCCTCTTCAATGACGGATTCTTCAAAAGTTAATCGAGAGGGATTTGTTTGCTTTTTATCATGTTTACTACCAAATATCTCTTCAATCTTTTCTGAAACTTCCAAATCACCTATTATCTCACGAGCGATTTGTTTTAAACGGTGACGAAATGCCCCAGCCCATGTTGTACCAGGGATAACAGGCTTATTATTAGCACGTAAATATGTGTAGTCATTTTCATTTGTCTTGTAATCACGAATTAGTAATGTTTGTTTAATTTTAAGAGGAACTATAACTTCGTGAAACTGCTTTTCAATTTTAATGTAATTATTAAGTGAAGATTTTTCTTTGTAAATCTTCTCCCATGACCATTTTAGCCACTCTTTCACTGTTGTTGTATCAGTATAAAGAAACTCTTTTTGTTTCACTTCTTTAACTTTTAATTTTCCGTAACCACGATTCGTTTTTCCGCCAAATGTTAATTCACCATGGTTAATTGCGCTAACGATCGCACGAATTAACGTGTCATCATGATGACCACCTGTACTTTCACGTTCTATATATTCGAATCGCATAATAAATGGCGTACCGGTTTCAATGACTTCTACGTCAAACTTTCCCATATTGTCAGCTATTTTATTCTCCGTTAGCTTTACATGATCACGTATCGTAATCTGGGGGTCTTTAAATTGTAAGTCAGATATAAAAATACGGCTTTGAAACAAGTCACTATCTTGTTTTATTTCTTCTTTTTTTCTGGCACCAAACAAGGAGTCGATTGCTGTTTCGTCCATACTATTAGCGTGTAACCATTGCCGACATGCACCAGCCACTGCAGTACCTGCTAGAAAAGGAGTTCCCTTATAATCACGTAAAATATCCATGTCAGAAAAATCATCTTCACCTGATCCTGCCAAGAGAGGAGAAGTTAATTCTCCTTCGACTTGAATATACGTACGTTTCGTAATTTTATTTTTGAGTGGTTTCTTTTCCAACTTTTCTCACCTCCAGTTTTATCGTGTGGAAGAAAGCATCAATAAAAACTTTAGTTTGGTTTTTCAATTTTTTATCACCTATATCTTTTAAAGGATCCGGAAATGACTTTGGCAAAGCAAAGTTATTTTCTTCGCATCTCACATACTGCTCTAATTGATATATTTTTGATTTACTGTACTGTTTTAACTCGTCTAACATTTCTTTTGCCAAATGGATGGCTTCCTTATTATAAAGGGTATCTTTGTTACGTTTTTCTATGGCTCGCTCAATATAGCGGACACAATCGAGAGGATGATCTATTTTAGTTGATTGTTTTCCTTGTAACTTTTTGCTCATGGAAATACAGCCTAATTCATTCGGTGTATCCTCATACTGCAGAACTTGTATTTCCCCAAAACCTTCCCCAATTTCTGTCCCCCATTGTTGTTTTTCTATTAAAGACCAATCGACTTCCTTATTTTCTGTTGAGACAATAAGGACTGTACCTGCATCTAAGGCTTGCTTTTCTTGCTTTGGTAAGCGCCATTTCGCGTTGTACCCAGTTAACACCGTCTCTTTGATATACATCTTTTCAATGTTTAACGCTGCTCCTATTTCTCTTTCGAATTGGGCAATTAAGAGCTCGACATCAGCGACGTATCGCCCTATCTCATTTTGTAATGTGAGAGGGGTTGCCAAATAAATCGCCACTTTGTTATCCCCTTTTTTTGCTTTTAAAAAGCCCCCCATATGAGGTTCTTTATTCACTACATCCACTTTCGCAGCGCCATATTCAGCGGTACGTGAACGACCGAGGTGAATAGTGTCATTTACGCCCTTTAATAACGAAACGAGTAGTTGGACATCTTTTTGTTTGCCTTTTAATTTCCCAATGAAACGCTGTCCTTTTTGAAGGGCTGTATAGTAATAAAATTGACCTCTTTTCCCTTCTAATTTCTCGGCACCTTTCGTATCGTTTACTGCTCGACCAATGTGACGATTATCAGGTCTTGCATGATGCATGCGAAATTCTTTTGCAGGTTCATGTAACAAGAGTTCATTTGTGTTTTCTTGCATGTAAGCAAGCGAATTTATTTTACGTAACACGGCAGTTGAATCTTTCTTAACACGCAACATTGCTCGATTTTCATTTTTTACGCGTTGTATATGAGCGGGACAAGGCATAAAAACTTTCTCATCCACTTCTGGGTACGCATAACCAAAGGAGACACCACCACGTAAAAATAGGCGCTCAAACTCTGGGTTTTTATGGGCATCCTTGCCTAAGTTATGTTTTTTAATATATAGACTTGCGAAGACGCCTAATAAAGCACTACCTGGTACGAAATCGGTACAACTGTAATAGAGCCCTTTGCTACCTGCTAATAATGTTGGTTGTTGCAACGTAATGCGGATCGCTTGGTTTACGAACTGTTCTTCTTGATGTGAACTATTTTCCTTCTTCATGAAATTACATTTTATCTCTGGTTCACCTTGAATCATTGTAAGATTACAAGTTACTTCACCTAAACCACGTGTACGTCCATATCCTAGATGACGCAAACCTTTAACACAATCGTATAATAACTTTTGTTGTTCCTCATTTTCTAGTTCTATAATACTTTTAAAAACTAATCCACGATTTATTGCACGTATCGTGCGCAACGAGCCTGTTTGAGCTTGTCCATTTTCTGTTGCGGTTTTAGTATAAAGCATTGTAAAAAGAGGTAACACTTTTGCTGCTGTATCAAGTTGTTTGATTTGTGCTAGGAAGGTATTGTAATCTTTTATTTCCTTATCTTCTTCGTTTTCAAAATAGCCTGCTGGTATCGAAGCAAGTTTCGCATCATATATTTTAAACCCAGAACGATATTGCTTTCCTGGCTCTCCAAATAGCTTGTTCACCTCACATTGAGAAGTGAAGCCCCAATCTACAAACTCTTTTGCTACTCCTCGTAATGCGCCTTTTAACCGTTTTGCGGGAATGATTGGAATCCCGTATTCATGTGTAATGTCATGATCAACAACCCCTGCAATACTGTCGCCACTTCCAGGGCTTACATCGCTATCCAGCGTAATCGTTAGTTTATACTTCCGCATATTCTTCACCCCTGTTCTTACCGAAATCTCGTAATTGTAATGCATCAAACAACAGGCGTTCATCTGAGACCTCTATTTTAACGTACCCTCGTGATTCCGCTTCTAAATTAACCAATTCCACTGCTTCCATGCCTTGCAAATACGCTTCATAAAGGGAAATCAAACGGGAATGTGGCCACGTTTCATCATCGTTATTTAAACGCTGCATCAGTTTATCCAATTCTTCTAATTCTTCTATATTGTAAATCTTCGGATCTAAGTAAGTTTGATTGTCACGTTGTTCCTCCATCATTTGCACATAACTACCACGCACTAAATAAAAATCAAAATAGCATTCTTGTATTTCATCTTTATCATTTTTAGGTTTATTTTCGTAATATACACGTTTTGCATTTTGGCAGCATTGTTCTGCGATGTCATAGGCAAGATTAAAAGGAAAGTGACTATGGACAAAGGCGACCCCAGCACAAGCAGAAATTTGGGTATTAAAATCCCCATTCTTCAGTTGATTTAAAAACTCCAACGTAAAAGGTATGGCTAAATCCCCTTGACAAATAAACGTAACGTCATCCCCATCTAAAATAAGTGGACGCAGAGGGAATTTATCTTCCTTTTCATCCGTGCTTTTGTCTGTCTCTTTTACGAATTTGTCTACTGTGTCTCTAAAGGTTTTTCTAAAATAGTCCGTAATTTGCAACGAGAGTTCACGATGTTTTTGAATAGCGGAAGTGAAATCTTCCCCTGTATCTGCTAGTTCACCATCAATCCATTGCCCCATTCCGTTACCATCAATATGTACAACACCAATATAACTATCTTCGCCCTTTTTGCGTTTTAAATCTTCCGTTTCTTCCACACAATTTTTCTCGTATTCCTTGAACACGGTATTACCATGTTTCGCTTTTCGTTTTAATTGTTGTTCTGTTGATACATTTTTGTTATCTATAAAGTCTGTTACCGGATCACCTTTAAAAGATTCTTGAGCAAAAATAGGCAGTGTTTGATTTAATTTTGTCCGCATCATTTTAGCTTTCGTATCACTTAATTTCTGCATCAGTTTTTTGTACAGTGCAGCATAACTTTTGCCGTCTTTTTCTTTTAATGAAAATGGAATGGCTTCGGTTACCATCGTAAGGGAAGCACTTTCTTTTAGTACTTTTTCTGCAAACTGGCGATTCACTTCGTTATACAATTTCCAATCTCGATAAATAACAAGGGCATTGCCGCCACCGATGTAAACAACTTCAGCCTTTATTATATCATCGTCAAAAATAAATATTTTGTCTCTTTCTTTAGCCCAACAAGTTTTCACTTTTTCAACCCTATCTTTCAAAACATCTACAAAGTGCTTTCCTACCATTTTCCCGACAATATAAGAAGCCCCAATATTCTCTTTTAAATAATTAGAGGCGAAAATATAGTCTTGAATACCAGTAATATCATAAACAGCTAACAAAAAATCACCTTTTGATGCTTCCATTCGTTTCACACATTCCTTTTTTTTATGTATTTTAATTGCATTATTGAACATATCGACATACGCTTGATGCGGGAAGAACATCGGATTGTTGATAATCATTAATAATTGGTTGAATTGGAACATAAAGGTTAATAAAGGGTTTTGTTTCACTGACTCACTATTTGATAAATTTCTTGGCAACTTAACTTGTAATTTTTTTAATTTTCTAGTTGTCTTTGCTTCTTCAATTGATTTTTTACTTAACTCCCTAAGTTCCTTATAATTTGTATCGTAACGCTTTAGATCATAATGATTAAGCTCTTCATACCAATCGCTTAATGTTTTTTCTTCATTGATTGTGATAAGATCAAGCTCATCTTTTTCATTGAGATGTAAAATAAAATCAAATGTGCGTTTAATGTCAGGTAAGAATTTTGTATTCTTTAAACTATGCATCGTACATAAAATGAAAATGGGACGTGTAGCCGTTTGCGATAATGAATCATCATTTTGTGCCTTTAATGTTCGTATATGAGAGTTTATTTTTGGCTTTAAACATTGAAATGTTTCCACCCATTTGGTTACATTATCTAAGATACTTTGATCCATGGAACGACTTTTACTTTGTACGACTGCAGCAACGGCTTCTATTGGAATGAATTGCATTTCTCCATAATTAAACACATAGGGTGTGTATTGCTCATCATAAATGGCAATGTCTACCTCAGCAGATATATGACCATCTGAATCGATAATGAAAACGCTCCGTGCTAATTTAAACTTTTTAGGTACAAGCCTTTTAAATAGTTCTAGCCAAATAAGTTCACGGCTTGTTCCTGAAGTAACATGATGATTTGGCGTTTCAAGTTGCAATTGAGATAAAATCGTTTTCGCTAATCTTTGATAATATTTATTTAGATTTCTCAGTTCCTGCATCACTAATTACCTCCTTGAATGCTTTCACATATGATTCATGGGGAAAGAAGATGGGATTATTAATGAGCATTAATAGTTGATTTAATTGAAACATTAAAGAAAGGAGTACATTTTGTTCTCCAACGTTTAAGCTTTCTAATGTTCGATTAGACTTATTTTCTTTTGAAATATTTGCTAAGACTTTTAATTTATCTTCATTCTCATAACGGTCATGACGATAATGATTTAAGCTTTCACTCCACTTATCTAATGATCTATTTTCGTTTGGAATCACTTTCTCTATTTTATGTTCATCTTTCTTTAAAACAAGATCAAATTTACTGTCTTCGTATTTACCTTCTACCGTAGTACATAAAATTGTGATTGGCCTCGTTGATGTTTGACTTTGTTTTCCGTGATTGGATTTTTTATTATATAAAATATCAATATTTGTATCTAACACACCTGATTGAATACGCACATAAGCATTCATTTCTGTCTTTAGCTTTTGAATGGATTGCAACCAAGACTCGTCCTTTTTTCCTTTTTCCTGTTCCTCCGTCTCCTCTTTCTTATCTTTTTCATTCTCACATAGCACCACCGCAGCAACAGCTTCAATTGGTATGTATTTAATGGTACCGTAATTAAAAATATACGGGGTATATTGCTCATCATAGATTGCTAGACTCACTTTTTGAGAAACTTGTTGATGAGAATCGATAATATAGACATTTTTATCTACATTAAACTTTGTTGGTACAATTCTCCTGAATACGGGCTGCCATATTTCTTCAGCGCTTGACACATCACTTTGCGCGTCAATGTTTAATTCTTCTATTAAGGTTCGTTCAAGGTTACAATAATTTTCTGCTAATTTTACAATGACTTTTTCATTCATTTCTCTCACCTCATAAATAATGAATCGTATAGTAACCAAATCCATGTGTTGGATTTCTGCCGATATGAAGCATTCTTCCTGCCTCTAAAATAGGGGTGAATGGTGTGATATCCCCTTCAAAACAAGCCCAACCGGTTATCGTATCTACTTCTAACGTATTATTTTTTTGGCTCATTGAATAGCGTTTAAACGTTGCTTGTTCCCATTCACTATTTACAACGCTTACTTTTCTAGCTTCGCTTAACATTGCTTCATTATCCCATTCTAATTTGTATCCAGCGTAGGCATGGGAAATCAAATTTACTCTTCGCGTTATCGCTCGAATGATATCTTCAAAAGAAGGGGCAGTGAGTAGTTTCTTACTTTTTTGTAAACGAAGGGGAGCAGGGAAATGTAAAAATACAAATGAAGTGGATTGCTCCTCGCAATGTAATTCATGCAGTTGTGCATTTTTTAACCATAGATGGTTTTCACACCATACGATTCGATTCGTAGTTGGATCTGTGATTTTAACTAACTTAAACGGGATACGTGCTGCACCCCAACCTAAATTTTCAATCTGTTGAATGGCTTGTGTAATTAACGTTACGCCGCTACGTGCTGGATCACCTAACAAAGTAATAGCAAATTCACAAATATCTCCCTTATGCCATGTTGTTTTACCTTTTGTTAGTACATGCAATACAAATGGGTTTATGGAACCTGCTGCATTTTTAGGTGAGACGAAATAATTTGCGTAGTCACATGTAGCTGCCAATTCACAAGTGAAGCATTTGACTTTAGGAGTAGGGCAAACCATATTGCGTAAACTATGACCAAGCAAACCTCGTACAGTTGAACCTAAATAAGGGGGAAGTTGTCCATTGCGTTGTGCTATAAATGTGGCACGTAGGGTCGTCCATTTTATATGTGAAAACATTTTCATCTTCCTTTTGTAACTTTCTAATGGCATCCATTACTTTCCACTATATCATAATTGTAGCCTTTGTAGTTTTGCAGGATGAAAAATAAAAATGGAGTACCTATTAAGGTGACGTCACTTAATGACGGAGATGTAAATGTAAAACTATTTCAGATTATATCAATTTAAATATGGCGGTGATAGACAACCCCTAAGATAAAGTTGTACTAAAATAACAGAGAGTTTCGATGTTGTTTTTTTGAAAATATTAATTAATATTCCTGGGATAGGAGCCATTTTTATGATAAATGGTGTATTGCTTCAAGTGATTATGGTAGATTTTTAGATATAGTTTCTACATTATATTTAGGGAGAGTATGTTCTGGTTCAAAGCATTAGTGATCAAAACCTGCATAGATTTTTAAGACATATGATCAAAATATCGCTTATATTCATTTCTACAAGGTGCACCTAAGCAGTATTCCATGTTCATTTCACTTAGATTGCCAACACATGACCAAAAAGTTGCTAACCCGTTATTGTGACCGCATAATGGTGCAATTATTATCCGCTAAGTGTGCTTTTAGCATATCCATTTTTTTAGCACTTCCTTGAATGGTTCTGCCAATATAAGACAAATGCTTAAACACAGAATTTGAATCACATTTTCTTGTCCCATTTTTGGATGAACAAAATGGTTTGTCATCACATTTGCTATCAGAGGTTTTCTCGGTAGGTTGTTTTCCTTTGGATTGCAGGTAATCAGCTAAGTCTTTTAAAGACATTTGCGATAGTTCTTCCAAACTATAGTTTTCAAGAAAAAGATCCATCATTGCTTTACCGAACACTCTATTTCTTCGGTAAATGTATTGCACTGTACTCAGATACTGAAGGAATCGCTGTTTTTCTTTAGTAATTTGCCGAACAATTTGGTAACGTGCACGTGTCAATTGTAGCGATAAACTGCTCCTCTTTCACAACAGACAATGGTAAACGCCCAAATTGTAAATAATCAGCAATGACGAATGCATCAATTTCATCTGTTTTATCCATATCGGTAAATTAGCTATCTGTTTTGGATTCATAACTAGTACTTGTCCACCAATTGTGCGAATGGATTTGTCATTGTGCAAAACATGGACGGATGAAAGCTATAAACACTTGTAGATTCAAGAACGATACGTAATTCACTGACATATTGACCTTGAGCCACATTTAATATTTCGTCTCTTAACTTAGTGGCACCAGGTAAATCATTAGAAACTGTGAAGGGATTTAATTCATCTCCTTCTCTGTTTGAAAAACAAACCTTGATATCAAAAGAACTCACGTCTAAACCAACAAATAATTTCATGGGGTTAAACACTCCTTTCGATTTAGAATCATTAGAACCAAAATCTTGTACGCTCTAGATATCCCTAGTGCAAACGCCGATCAACAGAGTGCTATCCTTGCACCCGAAAGCCGCCCTAAAGCTACTAACATTTAGGTTCGAATATCAAGGTGTACAGCCTGCGTGTATGAAGATTGAAACGCACACCGGAAAACAGTCTTTTTAATGCGGTTAGCCCGCAAGGAGAGAAAGAATTGTCCCAAATGTTCCTAAAGACCATTATCTAGGAACATCACGGAACGTCCAAGAATTTGGCATAAAATTCAGGTCAATTGGTAAGAAAATAATAGGCTGAAAATGAAGCTTAAATTACTATATGAGGAGAGGTTAACTTGAAACTAGAGGGAAAAGTAGCAACCGTGACAGGTTCAGCTTCTGGCATGGGAAAAGCAATCGCAGCTTTATGCTAAAGAAAGAGCCTGGGTGGTTGTGTCTGATATTAACAAAGAAGGGGCTTAGGACGTCGCAGCTGGAATCAAAGCAAACGGAGGAACTGCCATAGTAGTAGACAGATGTAGCTGATCGTGAGAAAACAGATCAATTAATTGACACGACAGTAAATGTATACGGTACACTGGATGTTTTAGTCAATAATTAGCTTTTTTTAAAAGTATTGTATTCCAACGCTAATCCTTCAGGTCCGCAGAGATCATGCCACGCCAGAGCCAACTTAAAGAGAAAAGTTTCGGTTTCTAGAGGCTTTCCAGAGAAAATAGCAAGCTGTGATATATACTCATTTCCAACTTTATACTGGTATAGATCATGGTAATATCTATGGTTCCCAGCTAAATGGTCTTTCTTACAGAATAAGAAAGTATAAACTTAGGTGCTTGGAGATAACGAAATAACTGAATAGCCACGTCCGGCTCCATCGCCCAGCAACTAGGCGACTTCACGAAATCGCCCTACGATAAGTCATCATCGATTCGTCTCTAAGAGGAAGGCCGACTAAACACGGGCTTGCCGCTCAGGCGTCGGCATACCCCTGTTTGCAGGGGCATGATTCCTAAATCTTTAGTTGATTCGTTTCATTCGCTACGTTGCTAAACGGGCGCTTGCGCCTTTGTTCATGCGCATGAACAATCAGGAAAGCGGATGTTTTTGTAAAATTATGTAATTGTCTATGTTACCCTTCGATGGCAACTGTCGTGTAAATAATCCTTCTCCTCCTTAGGGGAATAGAAATAAGCAGTCCATTTCTAACTAGTTTAACCAACTTAATACCTCCTTTTGGGTTTTCCCCTTCATCTGCAATTAATCTTCTCATTTTACTATCTGGTTCATTTT
Source organism: Virgibacillus pantothenticus (assembly GCF_018075365.1). Classification (GTDB taxonomy): domain Bacteria; phylum Bacillota; class Bacilli; order Bacillales; family Amphibacillaceae; genus Virgibacillus; species Virgibacillus pantothenticus. Next base: position 4,627,984 of record NZ_CP073011.1, on the reverse strand, counting down.
TGTAACCATATGATAATCAACCATAAAAAGTGCTTCCATTCCTCTATAAGTTAGAACTACTTACATAAAAAACGAATACTAATTTTTATAGTGGTTTACTTTTATAAAATTGTGTACTATAATCTAATTTGCGTGAGCGCAAAATAATAACACGCGTAAAAAATTTTTTAATACATAAAACTGTTTTCTCTGTTGTTATAAGGCGCATTCAAAAGTTAAGACTAGACAAGACCTAAAATACGCCTTCGTTAAGGTGCACGTATGATAAATTATCTATTGCCGAACTTTAAAAGCAAAAAAATATTTAACTTAACGTAAAAATAGCGCTATGCCCGTCCGTCGTTGAAAGTTCAAGCTAGGCAAGCATGTAACAATGTAAAAGCTTTTGCTAATGTCTAGAATATGAAAAAATTCTCTGCATTATTCTAGGGGTTACTATTGAACAACCTCTATAAGTTGAGCAGACAGAAAATTAAAAGTTATTTACAAAAATATAAAATATTTATTGGGAGGGATTGTCTTCTTTACCCCAGCTGATTAATTATAAAGATTATTGTATGAAAAAAGTTTGTGACAGGTTAGATAGAAACCTTATGTGTGTGAAGAAGGTAAACAGGAAATTAATTATCCATTTCCTAGATCTTTCAAGCTATTAATTTTTTATAAGCTTTGCTTTGAATTTAGTAGTTTAAACCATAATTTTTAACTTCATATGTGAGGAGGAGCATCGTTATGCAAGAAGAAATAAACGTAAATAAACTCAGTGTTTCTTATTATGGAAAACAAGTTATTTCAAATGTAAGCTTTTCATTTGAAAGCGGGAAACTTATTGGCATTATCGGACCCAACGGTGCTGGAAAGTCTACCATGATGAAAGCTATGCTTGGGCTAATACCACGCGATAGCGGCGAAGTGATGATAGAGAACCAACCATTACAAACAATCCAAAAAAAAATCGCCTATGTTCCCCAACGTTCTAATATAGACTGGGATTTTCCCATTATTGTTAAAGACACAGTGTTACTAGGCACATTTCCTAAATTAGGGTTATTTCGCCGTCCTAAAAAACGTGATCGTAATTGGGCGATAGAATGCCTAACGAAAGTGGGAATGGAGAAATATGCAAAGAACCAAATTGGCGAACTATCTGGTGGACAACAGCAACGCGTTTTTTTGGCTCGTGCTTTAGCACAAAAAGCAGAGTATTTCTTTTTAGATGAACCATTTGTTGGTATTGACGTTGCGAGTGAAGAAGTTATTATTCGTATACTAAAAGATTTGCGTAACGAAGGAAAGACAGTTTTTGTAGTTCATCATGATTTATCGAAAGTAAAGAATTATTTTGATGATCTCGTCTTAATTAATAAAAAAATAATCAGCTCGGGACCCGTAGAATACGTATTCCAGCCAAAACTAATGCAAAAAGCTTATAATTACTCACTTAGCATGATGGAAAGTATAGGGGGTGAAGTGTAATGGAATTTGTACAGGATATTATTAACTATGAATTTTTACAGAAAGCGCTAATTACATCCATTATAGTAGGTATTATTTGTGGAGTCATTGGAAGCTTCATCGTACTACGTGGTATGGCTCTAATGGGGGATGCTGTTTCCCATGCAGTACTTCCAGGAGTAGCAATTTCCTATATGCTAGGAATCAATTATTTTTATGGGGCGGTTTTAACTGGAATACTTTCAGCTATAGGAATAGGAATAATTAGCCAAAATAGCCGTGTAAAAAATGATTCTTCAATTGGAATTGTTTTTTCCGCAGCCTTCGCTTTTGGGATTATTTTAATAACGTTAGCTCAAAGTGCCACTGATTTAACACAAATTTTATTTGGAAATGTATTGTCGGTACGCTCATCAGATATGTGGCTAACCATTATTGTCGGTGTTGTCGTCCTCCTTTCAGTATTGTTGTTTTATAAAGAGTTTCTCGTGTCCAGTTTTGACGAAACAATGGCTGCCTCGTACGGACTAAAAGTAAGGATGATTCATTATGCCATCATGGTTTTATTAACTCTTGTTACCGTGGCTTCATTACAGACAGTTGGGGTAATCCTGGTAATATCTATGTTAATCACTCCGGCTGCAACAGCGTATTTATTAACAAATCGGATGTCAGTGATGATTTTTATGGCTGCTTTTTTCGGAGCTTTATCAGCCATTATCGGACTATATTTTAGTTTCACTTACAATTTACCATCTGGACCGGTAATTGCACTTGCAACCACAGCAATGTTTTTGATTGCATTTTTCTTCTCACCAAAACAAGGTGTGCTTTTGCGCACACTAAGAATTAGTAAAAGAAAGGGCGTGTTTACGGATCCTGTTTAAAGAAACAGTCCAATATATCAACCGATAAAATGGAGCTTCAATAAGGCAACCAAAATTCGAAACGCGTGTTTTAGATTTAGGTTAACTAAATAATGAAGGGAGTACGTAATAATAATGAGGAATTTATTGAAAATAATTATTGTAGCAAGTCTGACTTTAATTATTTTGGCAGCTTGTGGAAACGAAAACAAAGAAAAAGGAAGCGCAGCTTCAGATTCTGATGAAGATAACTTACTAGTTATTTCTTCATTTACTATTATCAGTGATTTAGCTAGAGAAGTTGGTGGAGATAAGGTTGAGGTACATAACCTAGTACCTACTGGGACGGATCCCCATGAGTATGAACCATTGCCCGAAGATATAAAAAAGGCAACTGATGCAGATGTTCTTTTTTATAACGGAATGAATTTAGAGGGCGGTAAAGACGGGTGGTTTTTCAAGATGATTGATTCAGTCGGGCAAAATGAATCTAATGTATATAACCTAACTGAAGGGGTCGAGCCAATGTATTTATCAGCTGAAGGAAGCAGGGAAGAAGAAATAAATCCACACTCTTTTATTGACCCAGGCGTAGGAATTAAAATGGTTGAAAATATGCGGGATGCTTTCATTAAGGTAGATCCTGATAATAAAGATTACTATGGAGAGCGCGCAAAAGAATATTTAACAAGGTTAAAGGAAATTGATACAGAGTACCAAGAAAAAATAAATGCAATTCCAGAGGAAAGGCGTATACTAGTGACGAGTGAATGTGCGTTTCAATATATGCTTGATCACTATGGAATGGAAGAAGAATGTATATGGAGAGTGGACACAGAGGAGAACGGCTCACCAGAACAAATTAAATCATTGGTTGAATATATTGATAAGAATAATGTTCCAGTATTGTTTGTTGAATCGAATGTCGATCCCCGCCCAATGGAAACCGTATCTAAAGAGTCTGGTGTAGACATTTATGAAAAAGCAATTTACTCAGATGAAATTGGTCAGCCAGGGGATGAAGTAGATACTTATGTAAAGTATTTAAAATATAATATTGAGATTATAAGTGACGGATTAAATAGTTAATTAGAAGTATGGACGCTCTCTTTACTTCTACACTAGATAAGTTGAATAGCAAAGACCTGGTAGATTACGGGTTGGGCTGCCGCATTTTAAGAGGAAAATAAGTAATTAACGTGTACGGGGGATTAGAACTTGTTTTCTGTTTGAGCCATGCTATGAAAGAGAGACGAGAAGTTATCCCGCGGCATCTTTTGATATGCTGCGGGGTTTATTATTGTAGAAAGCTTAAAAGTAGTTAAGCTTGGTTACTATGTAAGTTTACGTATATCTTTGTATAAAAAAGTTTAGATACAGAAAAAATTTTCCCATAAAACTTTGCAGGAAAGAAAATATTAGTATTGGTTAGAGTGTGGCATTAGAATGTATTAAAATTAAACGTGATAAATCTGGTAGTCAGCAATAAGAAGCTTGCCAGTTTAATTTTTCACTTCATGGCAGCCTTGGCTCTTCATCTTGATAAATGGAATAAGACCAACCGCTAATATCCATCGTAGAACACTTTTTATCATGACAAGAGAAATGATACGTTTGTTTTTTAGTGCTAACGTTAACTTCTAGATTGTAGGGAAATACTCCCCCTTTAAATTTATTTACATCTGTTTTAATAGCAATAACCTCTTCTTTTTCTGCCAATCGTTTGTAGCTATCACTTTCTATTGTTTTTTGAACCATTTCACTTAATATAATTTCTTCCTCATCAGTAGGTTCAAATAAGTTTTTCATTACGATTGATTTTCCTACTAAATATACATTTAAAGCTAAACTGAGTAAGAATAATAGCATATTTATTTTCTTCTTTTTCATAGTTCCCACGCTCATTGAGTCCATTTTATCCTAAGAAGCGGGTAATTCGTATCTATTAAATGTTAGTTAAAAAGTAGTTGGCACACTATGTACTGCTTTTGTTGAGAGCTTTTTTGAATAAAATGGGGAGCTTATATTTACTTTTATTAAAACCCATGTACGTCTTTTTAGTCCCGTGATGCGCACTAATATATTTAGCTAAAGTATTTTTGAAAATGTTAACTATTTAGCGTATATCCCGATATTAATAGTAAATTACCTACTAATTTTATGAAAAGGAATGTTATATAAATGAAATACTAACTTTGGTATTGTTTATTTCCTTTGTTAATTTTATGAAGGTCTAGCCATGCTGCAACTACGTGCTATTTTCTACATAATTTAATCCTTATATAGCGACATATCTACTAAATATAATTATGGAGGGATAAAAAATGAACATAAATAGTACAGGGAATTCGATTATCTCATGGCATCAAACTGAAAGAAATACAAAGAGCTTATATTTAAAGGACAAAGATAATAATGATTCGAAACTAGAAGTTGTTACTATTAATGGACGTATAAGAAAGTATATCGTTTTACGTAATGGTAAAAAGATTTTAATTTCTGAAGAAAAAATAAGTAAAGAAAGTCTACAAAAAGATTCAACCCTTAAACAAAAACAGCAAAGTAATACTGCGGAGACTATAGAATATTTAAACCACCTAATGGGAGTAAGTTCTTCAAATACACGACTCCAAATATTTAATATGGATGGAGGAGAAAAAAATAATAAAGAAAAACGTTAAACAAATGCAACGGGGTACAGCAGAAACTTCTATCTTATTGATATAATTTCGTACTTTTTTACACTATAGGAATGTATAAAATTTTTTAGGGTTTATAGTTAAGAAAAACTACGGCTATCGTCAAAAAACTTTGGCGATAGCCGTAGTTTTTCTAATGTTCTTTAAATTAGGTCACAAGCAAAGTACGATAGATCAATGGATGTGGAGTAATTATCTCCATAGCGAACACAAGTCTTTGGCAATGGACTAAAAATTCTCGTAGACTGATCTCGCTCGATTTCATATCTTTTTATACACTGAGTTCATCCCTTTTCACATGCTTATAACATCTTTCATAGAAGTTGAAAAAATAGAAAAAGATCCGATGTTCCTAATTTAACTATTACAAATCATGATACTTCATTTTCCTTCCTTTACTTTTTTCCACCGGATATTTCTTAGCGTTTTTCTGCATTTTTTCTAAAATAATCTCTTTTATATCTAAGTTTAAATCATCGCTAAGCATGAAGGCATAAATCATGACGTCTGCAAGCTCCTCTTTGATGTTTTCCATGTTAGCCTCTATAGCCTGCTCGCTTGTTTTCCATTGGAAATCTTCTAGCAATTCTGCTGCTTCCAGCGAAAGAGAGATGGCCAAATCTTTCGGATTATGAAACTGTCTCCAATCTCGGTCGTCCCGAAATGCGTTAATTTCCTGTATTAATTTTCCTATATCACTCATTTTGTACCATCCTTTATAATTGTCTAAGTCGAAAAAAAGAAGTATTATTTTTATTACTGCGCTATTCTCTGCTTGCTAGTTAGATATATGATAAGTATATCATATCTTTTACGTGCAAAATTTCTTAAAAACGCATTACAATACCTCTAAAATTATCTTTTATGGTAAAATTTGGTTGGTAACTAAAATCAAAACATTTGAATTGTTAACCGTAAAAGCAATATTATTCCGACTTGAATTCAAGGTATGGTTCTTCCATGAATCTAGTTACTTCATGTTCCGATTGCGTGCCGCATTTTGAATGATAATTCGAGCTGATTATGGTAAGATTTACAAAATTATAAATCAATACCAAAACTATAATTCAAGTTACCAAAACTGGATGTTTACCACAGATAACTTCTAAAGCAACAAGATAAAGCTAAGGAAGCTTTCAGCCAGTAATAATGAACTGTTTATTCTCTCTAATAGAAGCTGGTTTTGCTAGGATACATAGAATAGGTAAATAGCATTCTCTTTTTAACAGTGCAAAAAATCGCCTATGTGAAGATGTGAGTTGGGGTAATAGGAGATTATAAATGCAATCTTCTAAGTTTTGCCTAAGCAAGAATAACAAAACGCATTTGCACTTTCAATGATTTTTAGATACCTCCGTCGGCACCAATAACAAAAACAGCAAGAAAAGGAGCACCAGTGATGAAGCCCACTAAATTGACGTATGGGATAATAATAATTACCGGATTGATTGCTATTGGTTTAACTGTAAGTTCATTGTTTAAAACAATAGATAAGGAAGATTCTACTCATGCTAAGACTAGTCGCAAAAAAGAAGCGCACCCAAATTTCTCAGAGCTTCAGGTTATTAATGAAAAAGCAAAGGACAAAATTTATAGCACAGAGATTCACTATCCTCAGTTTCACAGTGAAAAATTAAACCAAAAAATGAATGCCTATGTGAAAACGGCAAAAAGAGGTTTTTTACATGATGTCGAACAAAATAAACAACAATTAAATCATCATACAGCAACCCTCACTATCCATTCGGATACGCAAAAGTTCTCTGACCATATCTATTCTGTTGCGTTCCATGAAAAGAGGTGCATACGAAAAAAGAAATGCCAAGACTCCTCAAGTGCATTTATCGTAGATGGTAAGAATAGTAAATACATAGACCAAACAGATATCCTGCAAGATACAGAACAGATGCGAGATACACTTTTTCAACTGTTACAGCAAGCGTTTGAACAGTCTGATAAGTACAGTGATGATTTCTCCAAAAAAAAATTAAGTCAGTGGGTTTATGATGAGAATAACACTTTTTCAAATATGTACCTTTCGGATAAATCGGCAGTATTTAAATTTGTGAATGATGAAGTGATAGATAAAGAAGCGGAAATTAAGATTCCATTATCGAGTATGCAAGATATACTAACAGATGAGTGGAGGTCTATGGTTACAGGTGATGGTAAGGAGAATAAAAAGACCAAATCTAGCAAAAAGCAGGAAGAGAGAAAAAATGTGAAATCAGCTTCAGCTGGTGAGGGAAAGCATACGTCGTCTGATCAGAAACGGGTTGCCCTTACATTCGATGACGGTCCCCATCCTGAAAACACTCCAAAGATACTTGACCTATTAAAGCAATATGATGCAAAAGCAACCTTCTTTATGCAAGGAAATCAGGTTGAATCAAATGCAGATGTTGCTAAAAGGGTGAGGAACGAGGGCCATGAAATAGGTAATCATACCTGGAGTCATAAACAATTAACAGGCTTAGGTATGGCTGGAATTAAACAGGAAGTAGAAAAGGCAAATCAAGCTATTCGTAATGCTACTGGAGAAAATCCAACTTTATTTCGCCCCCCATATGCAGCAACAAATAAAAGCATTGAACAAGCTGTAGGGCTGCCATCGATTTTATGGTCAGTTGACACAAGAGATTGGGAATCACGAAATCCAGTGGCAATTTTAAATGAGGTAAAAAGGAGTACGACAGATGGTGGAATTCTGTTAATGCATGATGTGCATGCTCCAACGGTAGAAGGATTAAAGCTCGTATTAGAATATTTAGCTGGGGAAGGCTATGAATTTGTAACTGTTTCGGAAATAAGGGCAAGATAACGTATCGGCAAGCGTTCATGATTGGATTATTCCAATGTTTGGCTGTTTATCCTGGCTTTTCAAGAGTAGGATCGACTATTTCAGGTGGACTTTTAGCAAAGGCAAGCTATCGAACGGCATCAGAGTTCTCCTTTTTAATTGCACTTCCCGTAATAATCGGAGCGACAAGCTTAGATTTATTAAAAAGTTGGAACCATTTAAGTGTCAGTGATATCCCAATGTTTACCGTCGGATTTCTAACTTCTTTTGTTGTAACCCTGTTTGCTGTGGTAACTTTCTTAAAGTGGCTGGAACGAATCGGGTTAGCTCCTTTTGCTTATTATCGAATTTTGTTAGCTTTCTTATTTACGATATTTGTTTTACTTTAAAGCTTTCCCTAAAAAGAATAGAGCTGTTAAAGCCAGTATGAACACCTATGTAGCGAATAAAATAAATAGATAGTTTAAGGAGAAATCAATCCATATCGGATTGGTTTTTTCTTTTGCACTATAGGAAAGCATAAAACTTCAGGCTTTATCGTATAAGAAAAATGATAAGAAAGTATAAAATGAGGTGCTTGTGGATAACGAAATAACCGACTAGCCACGTCCGGCGCATGAGCCCAGCAACTATGCGACTTCACAAAACCGCCCTACGATAAGTCATCATCGGTTCGTCGCTAAGGGGAAGGCCGACTAAAAACGGGCTTGCCGCTCAGGCGTAGCATACCCCTGTTTTTAGTGGCATGATTCCTAAATCTTTAGTTGATTCGTTCCATTCGCTACGTTGCTAAACGGGCGCTTGCGCCTTTGTTCCACTATAGGAAAGTATAAGATTTTTTGGTTTATAGTATAAGAAAAACAAAGGCTTCCGCCATAAGACTTGGCGACAAGCCAAGTTTTTCTAATGATAAAGATGAGGACTTTCCAAGTCTCTAGTCCAGCCCATTATCAAGTGACGGACTGTCTTATAAAAGAAACATGAATTTGCTAAAAAGCACTCCTATTTTCCTACCCTTAGGAAATACTACGGTTATAGCGCTTGCAATAAACGCGTATTAAAATAAAGATATAGAAAGGTTGTGGTTTGTTTGCATAAAAAGCATAATCAATTAATTGACTTTCTATTGAATCAAAATGGAGAATATGTATCCGCTGCTACGTTAGCTGAATTATTGCATGTGACTGATCGCACAATTAGAAATTATATTAAAGAAATTAACAAAGATTGCCATGACATGATGATTACATCCTCACCGCGGGGGTATGCAATTATGAAGGGAAATGGTGAAGATAAGGCGATTAGTTTAAGTGATAAAGAAATAGAAGACGCACTGTTGGAATTCCAGATTATAAAATTTTTAATGAATAAAAATGACTATACTTCCTATGATGAAATCGCCGATAAATTTTTTTATTCATCACAGACAATAAGAAGTCGTATTCAAAAGTTAACCATGAATATTCATGCTTTAGGAATTGATGTAGGGATTGATACAAAAGTATTTAAAGGGATTAAAATGAATGGAGCAGAGATGCAGAAAAGAATTCTTCTTGAAAGCTTTTTTACATCTATTTCTGTAAAGAAGGAAGTATATAAGGATTTTGTCGTAAGCGGATTCCATTCGTGGGTTGATGCTAGTACAGTTGAAAGCGTTTTTAAGATTGTAGATGAGATCAACAAGGAGCACAACTTAAATCTTGAATTTTCGATGTATAAGAAAATTACGATTCAATTAATCATTATGATTCATCAAATAAACCACCACCATCTAGTTAAAATTAAGAATACAGAATTAACTAATTTAACCTCTTTTAAGGAGTTTGAAGTTGTAGAAGCTGTTCGTTCTCATCTATATGAATATGCCCATATAACAGATGATGAAGCTGTTTTTCTAGTGAATTATTTAATATCGTTACAGTTAGATTTAGAAGGATCACAAATAGAAAATAAAGACGCAGACATTATAAGTAAAATCGAAGCCATTTTACTTCAAGTAGAGCACGTATACCAAGTTCCCACTTACTCTGAAAATCGTTTTAGAAATAATATTTCAAACCATATTTATCGAATTATTTATCCTGCATCGCATAATTTGCTTATTTATAATCCCTTTGTAAAAGAAGCAAAGTCGGAATACTTTTTTTCCTTTAGTATCGCTTCTCATATTGCCTTATTATTGGAGAGGGAATTTTTGGTAGAGATTCAGGATAGCGAAATTGCTTATTTAGCTTATCATATTCAGGTTATTCTCGATTCGCAAAGTAAGAAGAAACTAAAGACGATTATTCTTTATAGCAGGGGATACGAGCGAACGAAGTTACTTGCTTCCAAAATAGCAACCTATTTTGATGAGCTTGAAATTTTAAAAATAGAAAAATATTCTCCCGACTATGCTTTTCAACATGCATATTTATATATTGGAATAAATTTAGCAAGTACACCAAAGACCACTGAAAATTTCATTATGATTCAAAGCGCCTTTCAAAGTAGTGACATTAAGAAAATTCGTTTTTTCCTAGAAGCACAGAATTCTATTATTGAGCAGGCAGCAATTCACTGGATACACGAAAACAATCCTGAACAAGTTATTAGCCAGCTGCTCATGCTGAATAACCAAGGACATTTTTATGAACCGATTATGAAAAGAGAGAGAATATCCTACACATCTATTGGAAACTTAGTAGCAATCCCTCATCCTTATTTTGAAAAAGAAGAATTTAAGGAGAAGGTAATTATTGGCGTTAACAAAAAGGCGGTTAAATGGGGGAGTGAATTAGTTCAACTGATCATTATTTATATTCCCTCTGCTGATATAGAACGGAATGAATACGCCTTCGCTGAATTTTTTCAAAAAACCAAGCGTATTGAGGATGTGCGGAAGTTAATTCACTCTAGTTCAAAAGAAGAGTTTATCGACATTTGGAATCGAATATAAATCAAAGAGGAGAGAAGAAACATGTTAATGAATATGAAGGAATTGTTAGAAGTAGCTTATAAAAATAATTTTGCAGTAGGTTCCTTTAACGTAGCAAACAGCGAATTTGTCAGAGTTGTTATTGAATCTGCTGAAGAAAAAAAAGCACCAGCTATCATTCAAATTCACCCTAATGAGCTTGACTTAGTTGGCGATGATTTTATTGCATATGTACGTGAAAGCTGTAAAAACACAAAAGTACCTATGGCTATTCATCTAGATCATGGATCGTCTGTAAAAGATGTTATGAGAGCTATTCGTAATGGCTATACGTCGGTAATGATTGATGCCTCTCATGCTTCATTTGCGGATAACATAGCCATTACAAAGGAAGTTGTCAACATTGCTCATGATGTAAATGTGTCCGTAGAGGCTGAATTAGGCACAATTGGTTCAAATGAAGGAAGTTCAGAAGGTGGAGCTGATGAAATTTTATATACAGACGCTGATGACGCTAAGAGGTTTGTAGAAGAGACCGGTATCGATACATTGGCTGTTGCTATTGGAACATCACATGGGCAATATAAACATGCAGGAAAGCCAGAATTGAAATTGGATTTACTTGCTGAGATAAATCAAAAAGTGGAGATTCCTCTTGTACTTCACGGTGGAAGTGATAACAAGGACGAAGAGATAGCACAGACATACTTGCACGGGATTGCAAAAATTAATTTATCAACAGATATGAAAAGTGCATTCTTTCAAGAGATGCGACGCTTTTTAAAAGATAATCAAGGAGCATATGAGCCGGATGTCATTATGCCAAGTGCTCGGAATGCAGCCAAAGAAGTAGTAAAGCATAAAATGGACTTATTTAATTCAACAAACAAAGCTCATCTCTACTTTGGTTAAATATCATGATTAGGAGGGAAGTAAAATGGAACTAGTAGATATTTTAACCCGAGATAACATCATTTTAAATCTTCAAGGTAACAATCAAAAAGAAGTCATTGATGAGTTAATCCATAAGTTAACGGAGAGAAGATTGACAACAGATCCTGAACGTTTTAAAAAGGCAATTTATAAAAGAGAGAATGAGATTTCAACTGCTGTAGGTTATGGTGTGGTCATTCCCCACGCGCAATGTAAATCTATTACGAAGCCTACAATAATAATGGGAAGGTCACTACAAGGAGTTGATTATGGTGGTCAACACACCAATTTAATCTTTATGATTGCAGCTCCAGAAAATGCTCCAAATGAGCATTTATCCCTTTTATCGAAGCTATCGACTTTTCTCATGAGTGAGACATTCCGAGCAAAGATAATTGTTGCAACATCAGAAATTGATGTAATAAAAGCGATTCAGGAACAAGAAAAATTAGAAAAGCCAGCTTTAAATGATGAATCTGCAAGTGGAAAATATGTGGTGGGAATAACTGCATGTATGACGGGGATTGCTCACACATACATGGCAGCAGAGTCATTGAAAGAAGCTGCAAGAAAACGGGGCATGAATGTAAAAATTCAAACAAACGGTGCTAATGGTCCTGAGAATAAACTTACACCAGCAGACATTCAACATGCAGATGCTATCGTAATTGCTCATGATGTACGGGTTGATACCTCCATATTACGTGGAAAACGATTTGTTGACGTACCTGTAAAGAAAGCAATTAATCATGCTGATGAATTAATTGATCAAGCATTATCTTACAATATTAAAGATTCGAGTGTAACTGAACAAGAAATTATAGAAGAGCCTCAAACAGAAGAAAAATCTGGTTTGAATTTCTATAAGCATATTATGAGTGGGGTTTCCTATATGATTCCATTCGTAGTTGTTGGCGGTATTTTCATTGCTATTTCGTTTATGTTTGGTATTTACGCTGCAGATCCTGAAAGTGATCAATATAATATTATTGCACATTTCTTTAGTCAGGTTGGAGGTGAAGCAGCATTTGCTTTAATGATCCCAATTTTAGCAGGCTTTATCGGATTTAGTATTGCTGATAAACAAGGTCTAGCTCCTGCAATGATTGGTGGGATGATGGCCAGTATAGGTGGTTCTGGTTTTCTTGGTGGAATGATAGCCGGATTCGTCGGTGGTTTTGCAGCTAAATTCATTGGTAAGTCGATGGCTAAAATTCCAAAATCATTCCAAGGATTAGTTTCTATCTTAGTCGTTCCTTTAATTAGTACATTTATTGTTGGTGCATTCATGTTCTTTATTTTAAATACACCAATGTCCTTGCTAAATGAATTTTTAGAAGGTTGGTTAAAAGGATTGACGGGAATTAATGCAGCTATACTAGGAGCTTTATTAGCTGGAATGATGGCTTCGGATATGGGCGGGCCTATTAATAAAACAGCTTCCGCATTTGGTTTAGCGATGTTTGCGGCAAATATTTTTGAACCATCTGCAGCGTTAATGGTTGGTGGTATGGTACCTCCAATCGGTATAGCGCTAGCCACAACGATATTTAAAAATAGATTTACGCTTCAAGAAGTTGAAGCAGGTAAGGCAAGCTATGTTTTAGGGGCCAGTTTTATTACAGAAGGAGCAATTCCGTTTGCAGCTGCAGATCCATTAAGAATAATTCCTGCAAATATAATTGGAGCAGCAGTTGGAGGAGCTGTATGTATGGCAATGGATATATCCTTAAAAGCTCCTCACGGTGGAATTTTTGTTATTCCAATTGCCAGCAATAAACCGTTGCTTTACATTGGTTGTATCTTATTAGGGTCTTTAATAACATGCTTTATTATCGGCTTTTTGAAGAAACCTCTTTCTGATAAAGACAGAAATAGTGCGAAGCAAATGATGAATGTGATTTAAATCTATAAAAGTTATATTTGTATGGTAGAGGAATACGTGTATATAGTGCGACGTTAACAATAGATTACCTTAGATAATAGAACAAAATTTGTTTGAACACGTGTGCAAAAAAATTGCACACGTGTTTTTAATTCCTGAAAAACCGCTTTCCTAACACATTTTACAAGGTTGGCATGAAGTTTGCATATCTATTCACGACGTTGCACAAATCAAATGAACGAAAGAAGGGAGCTAAGACACTACAAATCGATGTTCCGTTGGTTGGGAAGGTTATGTGAACAATGAAAGGACAAGATAGGGTGCTTGATAGCTGTAAAGCAGAGCACATTATATAACTTGGTCTTTTTACAGTGTAACAAACATGTGAATGAAAATACAAATAATGGAACATATATTTTTGAAAGGAGAAATGAAAACGGGCAATAATCTGAGTGTGTTCATTTGTAAGTAAATGTAAATTCTAAATCATCAGGAGGAAGAAAAGGTATGACAAAAAAGAAGACACATAAACTAAAAAAAATAGGTTTGGTTTCATTGGCTATATGTTTATTGTTTAGCGCAAGTATTAGTGGGTCGACTGTCTCTGCAAAAGGGAAACTCCCTGAAATTGAACAATTTCCAAATACGCTGGACATATCTGCAGCCCCTACAGCTGACATATACGGCACGTATTCGACCAACAAGTTTAACCATTTTTCCGATTTGGGTGCTTGGCATGGTTACTATTTACCGGATTACGATGCAGAAGAATTGTTTGGAGGGTTTGCGGGTCCAATCGTTATTGCTGAGGAGTATCCGGTGAATTTATCTAAGGCGATAAATAAAATTTCGATCAGCAATACAGATACGAATCAAGTATATGATTTAAGTGACAGCAATCGTTTAGATTTTACCTATTATCCAGGTCGATTAGTTCAACAATATGAAATGGATGATTTTGATTTAATGTTAGAGCTTATTTTTGTCAGCAATCGAACAGCTATGATCCAGACGCAAATCAAAAATAAAACGGAACAACCATTGCATATTGACGTTTCCTGGGACGGTGCATTGCTAAACAAAATAGAAGAAGGCAGTTATACCTTGAATTTAGAGCAAAGTTTACAAGCAACGAAGCATGGCGTTCAAGTTAATTTTGCAAATATACGAGAAACATGGATGTACTTTTCTACCGACGAAGCAGCATATTTGATTGCTCATGATCAACCCGTAAAAACAGCCGTTAATGGGGATGAATATGTGACAGCATTACGTTCGCCTGTGACAATTAAGCCTGGGAAAATTTTTACAACTTATACGACAGAAAGCTATACATTTACAAACAAAGAATTAAAGGCAGAACAGAAAAAAGTAAAGAAATACATGAAGCAAGCGAAAAAACATTTTAAGGATAACGAAAAACGATGGCAAGGATATTTGGATGAAACGTTTAACAAAAAAACATATGAAAAATACCCGGAATATCAAAAAGTTGCCACTAAATCAATTGAAACACTGATGACGAACTGGCGCAGCCCAGCTGGGGCGATTAAGCATGATGGAACTATTCCGTCCATGTCCTATAAATGGTTCATCGGTATGTGGGCATGGGATTCCTGGAAACAGGCTGTAGCATTAGCAGAATTTAATCCAGAGCTTGCGAAAAATAATATCCGTGCTTTATTCGATTATCAAATTATGTCCAATGATAAAGTACGACCACAAGATGAGGGAGCGATTATCGATGCGATTTTCTATAACCAGGATCCACCCCGCGGAGGAGAAGGCGGAAACTGGAATGAAAGAAACTCCAAGCCACCTTTGGCGGCGTGGGCCGTTTGGAACGTTTACGAGCATACAAAAGATAAGAAATTCCTCAAAGAAATGTATCCAAAATTAAAAGCATACCATCAATGGTGGTATACAAATCGAGATCACGATCAAAACGGTATTTCTGAATATGGTAGCACTGTAAGCGATGCAAACTGGGAAAGAAATGAAGCTAACGAAATTATCAAAGATACTGAAGGTAATCCAAAGCTGAACGAAGATGCTGTTATCGAGGCAGCAGCATGGGAAAGTGGCATGGATAATGCAACCCGCTTTGATAAAGAAGGCGTAGGTCAAGGAGATCCAGGTGTTTTAGTGTTTGAAAATAGGAATAAGGCGAATGAAGTCATTGGTTATTCCATTAATCAGGAATCGGCTGATTTGAACGCCTATTTATATGCTGAAAAAGGCTTTTTAACGTCGATGGCAAAAGAATTAAAACAACCAAAAGATGCAAAACAATTTACAAACGAAGCAAAAAACGTTAAAGATTATATGAAAAATCATATGTATGATAAGGAAACAGGCTTTTTCTATGACCTACAAATAAATAAAGACGGTTCCAAGAAGAAGCTGTTAACAAACCGAGGGAAGGGAACGGAAGGATGGATCCCGCTTTGGGCCAAATTAGCAGATAAGCAGCAAGCGGAAAAAGTGGTTCAAAATATGATCGACCCGAACAAATTTAATACGTATATGCCATTCCCAACAGCTTCCAAGGATAATGCAAAATATGATCCAAATCATTATTGGCGCGGGCCGGTATGGATGGACCAAGCATTGTTCGGTATTGAAGCATTACAAAATTATGGCTACAACAAAGAGGCAAAAACATTGACGAAGAAACTATTTAATCATGCAGAAGGTCTACTAGGTGATGGATCGATTCGTGAGAACTATAATCCGGAAACTGGAAAAGGCTTAAGTACGAAAAACTTTAGTTGGTCAGCTGCTTCGTACTATTTACTTTACAAAAATACGTTACTTAACCAAACGACAACGTCACAAACGGGGTTACCATTTCAAAAATAATCCGATAGTACGCTTCAATAACGAACCTTGTATCAGTATTCTGATCGGTTAAGGAATAATCGAGAAAAAAGCCGGAAATCGTATTACTGTACCCCTGAAAACGAGTAATAAATACCATTATTATAGGAAAAGAGAAATCGGAAGATACTTTTATCGCAGGTTAATTACTTGTAAGAGCCCCCACTTCAGGAATTCGAGGAGAAGCCAAGAATTATAAGTGGGGGATCAACAGCCAATAAAAGCCCAATTCATTCAACTAACAATCAGTGGGGGATGAAGAAAACACCACCGATTGAAGTTTCATTTTATAATTCTTTAAATCGAAGCTTCATAAATGGATTTAACTGCTTGTTGCAGCGCTTGGTTAAATTCTTCATCTGTCTGATTAACATTTAAATCTTGACTTAGTGCTCTAGAAAAGCTAGCGATCAGACCGTCATTTTCTTTTAGTTTTGCGTTTGCTTCGTCTCTAGAGTAGCCGCCAGAAAGGGCAACAACACGAACGACATTTGGGTGTTCGATGAGCTCCTTATACGTATTCGGTACCGTAGGAATGGTTAATTTTAACATGACAAGTTCTGACTCGTTCAAGCTATTAAGATGACGTAGTATTTCCGCTTTTAATAGTTCTTCGCATTTTTCTTTTTCCGGACTGTTAATATCTACTTCTGGTTCAATGATAGGTACTAAGCCAGCAGCTATAATTTGTTTACCAATTTCAAACTGTTGGTCGACAACCGCTTTGATGCCTTCTGGATTGGCGTCTTTGATAACAGAGCGCATTTTCGTTCCAAAAATGTGCCGTTCATTTGCACGCTTTAATAGCGCTTTAAGGTCTGGGATTGGCTTCATAAGCTGTACGCCGTCCGATTCTTCAGCAAGGCCCTTATCTACTTTTAAAAACGGTACGATACCTTTCTTTTCAGCTAAATAATCGCCTGTATACATTCCCTCAATTTCACGGTCCATCGTTTGCTCGAATAAAATTGCTCCTAAAATATAATTGGAATCAAAAGCCGGGGATGTAATAATCCGTGTGCGCATTTCATGTACTAAATCGAACATTTCGTCCTCATTCGAATATGCGTCTTCTTTGATTCCATAAGCAGCTAAGGCTTTTGGCGTACTGCCCCCACTTTGGTCAAGTGCAGCGATAAATCCTTTTCCATTTTTCATTTTTTCCAATTGCTGTTGTTGCATAATTTTCCACTCCTTTACTGTATTACTGCTAGCTTCTTCAGCTTAGAACGAATGATACATTGAAAGTAACAGAAGCAACATGTACATGTTAATTGTAGCACTTAAGTACAGAAGGTTATAGTCATGTGCATGATAATTCGCGTATTTTAAACGGATGTTTGGAGAAATGTCATTTTTAAGCACCATACGGTTGGAAGAGTGTGGTAGTGGCTTGGATTGTCAGAATATATGGTATACTATGAGGAAAAATAACCCATTAGAAGGAGTGATACGAATGAACATAAACAATATCTTCTGTATCGGTCGTAATTATACAGATCATGCTGCTGAGCTTGGTAATGCTGTACCTGAACGACCAATAGTTTTTTCTAAACCGACAAACTCTCTCGTAACAGCCCATGGTCAAGTTATCCCTTACTCATTTGATAAAGGGGATATTCATCATGAGCTTGAGATCGTTTTATACATAGGAAAAAATGTAGCGGATGATTCGAAGGTTGAAGATGTGGTCACCAAGATGGCGCTTGGAGTAGATTTGACGTTAAGAGATGTACAAGCTGAATTAAAAAAGAAGGGGCATCCTTGGCTATTAGCGAAAGGCTTTAAGCATGCAGCTGTAATCACAGATTTTTGGGATTTTCCTGGGGAAGCGGCTTGTGTGGAAAAGGATTTTTCATTGTTGCGTAACGGAGAAGTAGTTCAACAGGGAAATATTACTTCCATGATCTTCTCTTTCCAGACGATTTTGGACTATCTTCAAGCACATTTCGGCTTGCGGGAAGGGGATATTATTTATACGGGAACTCCTGAAGGGGTAGGATCAATTCATCAGGGTGAAACATATGAACTAAAATGGGGGGAAGACGTGAAAGGGAGCTTTGTTGTGGGGAAACGATGAGCGAAAAGTTCATGAAAGAGCAAAAACATCCCGAGGGAGAGGAAGGTACGATCATTCGTATTTTATTGCCATTATTGTAGAAGTAATGGAATACTTAAAGATTAACTTTGTTTTAAAATATAGTAGAAACTTATAATCATTTCAATAAGCAATCTATCTTGATAAACAAGGCAAGTATAGATTGCTTTTGTTTCACTTTATGAAAGCTATCCGTCCTATAAAACCAATGCAGCGATAATGCCACAAATAAATAGTGGAATATTATAATGAATAAAGGTTGGCACACAGGTATCCCAGATGTGATGATGTTGACCATCGACGTTTAAACCAGATGTAGGTCCTAATGTACTGTCGGAAGCAGGAGAGCCGGCATCTCCGATAGCACCTGATGTACCAATTAAGGCAGCTGTTGCTAAAGGACTAAATCCTAAGCTTGCACATATGGGAACGAATATAGCTGCTAATACCGGAATGGTCCCAAAAGAGGTGCCAATGCCAATAGTGACTAGCATTCCAATGATCATCATGACAACAGCGGCTAAGAACTGACTGTCTCCAAGCCAAGCACTTGCAGATTGTACGAGTGCTTGAACGGACCCAGTTTCTTTTAAAACAGCGGCATAGCCGGAAGCAATTAACATTACAAATGCGATAACGCCCATCATTTTTACTCCATCTTCCACAATAACGTCTCCACTCTGCCATGTTTCGGCACGAAGCACAAGCATGGTTAAAATACCGCCTAACGCAGCAAGTGCAAGTGATCCATACACAAGCTGCAAGGTCAGGGTAACAGCTAAGCTAAGAAGGGTCACAGAGTGTTGCCACTGCCAACTTGCATTGGTCTTATCGTTGGTTGCTGCTGCATCATTTGTAAATTGTGTTGGGATCTCATGATATTCTCTAGGTTTTCGATACGTATATAAGATAGCAATAGCTAATCCAATGACCATCCCTGCTACTGGAATGACCATGGCTAAAGGAACTTGCGATAAGCCAATTTCCATCCCGTTCGCTTTCATTTCATCGACAATGATGTTTTGGAAAATCAAGCCAAATCCTATAGGAATCAGTATATAAGGAGCTTTTAGACCGAATGTTAATGCTGTTGCAATTCCCCTTCTATCTACTTTCATTTTATTAAAGATGGCCAGAAGTGGCGGGATTAGGATCGGGATGAAGGCGATATGTATAGGAACAACATTTTGCGAGAGACTGGCTACACCTGCTAACAAGAATAGTACTATGGCACGTCTTCCTTGCATGTAAGGTAATACGCGTTGAATGAAAAGAGTAGTGATACCAGACCTTGCAATCATAACGGACAAAATACCTAAAAGAATATAGCTAAGCGCTGTCTCACCTTGCCCTCCGAGTCCTCCAATTAACAAGGTGAATGTCTCTTCCAGTGATATTCCTGCGCTTATTCCTCCGACGATAGATGCAATGAGTAAAGCGAAAATTACATGCACACGCGCTAGGCTTAAAACAACTAAAGCTAATACAGATAATACAACAGGATTCAGTAACATCGATTTGTCCCCTTTGATAAAATAATTGGCAAGAAAGAAATAACAACATCTTTAAAGCGTTATCAAATTAATATTAGTTAATTCGGAAATTTTAAATTTTTGACTGTCTTAAAGCTATTATAAACAACGAAATACAGGCTGACCAATACGCTTTTTCTATTACTTTATAACTTTTGTTTATAAAAGATTATTAAGCTCGTTGCTTGGGCATGACATATTCAATTTTTTTGTTTCTTTATTCTTCGGTGGAGAGGTGTTTAAGACTGGTCAAAAAACGTAGCATCTACTACACGCTGTTCTCCCATTTAACCGTCCTGCTACTGTATCATCACTTTCTTTTTTAATTCGTACATAAATAAAGCCATAAACAGATACATAGCGATCACTTAGGCGATTTTAGTACAATACATACACGGGTATCTTGGTAAACCTTGTGTGTTTGGTTATAACGCGATAGGATGATTTTAACGGTTTTGAAAAGTAGCTCGTGCGGTTAAAGCAAAGGGGGAGAGGCAATGAAAGAGGATGCAAATTTAATCCAGTCTTATATGGAATCGCCAGAAGAGAGGCAAAAGTGTATAAAAAATCGTTATGGATCGTTTTACTGTCACAGATATTTGGCGGGGCAGGCTTAGCTGCTGGGATTACCGTTGGAGCTCTGCTTGCTGAGGATATGTTAGGAACGGAAAGTTTTGCTGGTGTACCAGCAGCTTTATTTACGCTTGGGTCTGCACTTGCGGCTTATCTTGTAGGACGGTTGACGCAGCGTTTAGGCCGTCGTTATGGATTGGCCTTTGGGTTTATTACGGGGGGAATTGGCGCCATTGGAGTCATTGTTGCTACGAACATCCATAGTGTTGGTTTGTTATTTTTATCTTTATTTGTTTATGGCGCTGGAACAGCAACGAATTTAATGGCGCGTTATGCAGGTGCGGATTTAGCTTCTGAAAAACAAAGGGCGAAAGCTGTCAGTGTTGCGATGGTTGCCACAACATTTGGATCCGTAGCTGGTCCAAATCTGGTTACACCTATGTGCGAAGTTGCAAAAGCAATCAACATACATCCGTTAGCAGGTCCGTTTATCCTTGCTGCAGTGGCTTATCTTTTAGCTGGATTGACGATATTTTTGTTTATGCGACCAGATCCATTACTCGTGGCAAGGGCGTTTGCGGTTTATGAAGCAAGCCAGAAACCACCTGGATCGTCTACAGAATCTAGTCTTGCTCATAAAGCTAACCAGATTGGCGTTTTTGCAGGAGCGATGCTGTTAGTATTTTCTCAAGTCGTTATGGTTGCGATTATGACGTTGACGCCAGCCATATGCAAAATCATGGTGGTGGATTGACAGCCATCGGAGTGGTCATCGGTCTTCATATTGCGGCGATGTATTGTCATCACTTGGCACAGGGGCATTGGTAGATCGTGTTGGTAGGAAATCTATGGGAGCTGCTTCCGCAATCACCTTAGCTATCTCGGGAATTTTAGCGGCTTTTGTTCCGGGAAATTCATTAGTTGGTTTAACGATTGCTCTCTTTTTATTGGGTCTTGGTTGGAACTTCGGACTCATAAGTGGCACAGCTATAATTATTGATTCAACGACGATTCATAACCGAGCGAAAACGCAAGGATCAATTGATGTTTGGGTAGCGCTCGGAGGTTCTTTTGGCAGTATCATCTCAGGAGTCATTGTTGCTTATTTCAACTATGCGATTTTAGGATTTATTGGCGCGTCGGTCGCTCTCATGTTAATACCGATTATTTACTGGTCGCGATTGAAACAAAGAAGAAGCGAAGAAACCACGTTGTCTGCATGATTTGTAGATAGCGTGGTTTTTTACTAATTAAACCAATATGATTATTTAAAAATCATGGAGTAGGCGAGATAAATAGAGTTAACGGCACTTAATAAATTGATTTCTTCTACTACAGGAGACTTAAAGTAATCCATTTTATGGCTACTAATACAGATGGTTTGGTTAGCATTTTCTGCTAGAAAACTATTTGGAAATCCTGTAATAGCGATGATAGGTATATTATTTTTGTTAAGCACCTTAACGAGCCTAACGACAAATCTAGTTTCTCCTGAAAAAGAAATGACTACAGCTACATCGTTAGCTGTCATCGTTTTTGCTTCTATAATTTGATTTTCAGGGTCACTATATGCAGTGGCATTTTTACCAAGACGTGTAAATTTGAATTGCGCATTTCTTGCTAGTAGGTGAGAATAGGTTACACCAAAAAATGAAACTTTGACTGCTTGACGGATTTTATGAGTGGCTATAATAATCTCTTTTGATGATAATAATTTCTTTGTCTCTTGTAAAGATAGTTGTAATTGTTCAAAATAATCATTTAATTTACCTGCGCTGTATTTGCTCTCCGCATATTCCACCATCACTTCATTTGTATTGTACTCAATAAATGTACGTGCACGTTCTTTTAGCTCTTTATAATTTATATCATCAAATTTTTTGCAAAATCTAGTAATAGTAGCAGGAGATGTATGACAGGCTTCTGCTAATTTGTAAATAGTCATATGAGGTATTCTTTCTACATTGCGTAAAATAAATTGTGCAATAATAATTTCTGACTTGGTATGATCTGTTGAAGACTCAATAAAATTTAATAGTTTCACCATAAAATTATACATAAATGAATCCTCCCTTCTTCTTGATTGTATTATAGTATACAACTAAAAAGTTTCATAAAATGAAATTTTTGAAGCGTTTTCTGTTTTGTCATTTATGATCTTCATAGTTACAAAAATCAAATCAACAGGAGATGGATCTTAATGAAAAAATTTAATGTTGTTATTGTCGGTGGGGGGAGCACATTCACCCCTGGGCTCTTAAAAGGAATGTGTTCTAGAAAGGATACGTTTCCTATTAACCGGTTAGTAATGTATGACATTGATGCTAATAGACAGCAAAAGATAGGTGAATTTGCCAAGATATTGCTTAAAGAAGAGTATCCAGAGGTTCATTTTAGTTATACAACCGACAAAGCAAAAGCATTTACAGAAGACATAGACTTTGTACTTTGTCAAATGCGAACGGGTGGCTATGCAATGCGTGAAAAGGATGAAAAAGTTCCTTTAAGCAAGGGATTAATTGGTCAGGAAACATGTGGACCTGGAGGCTTTGCTTATGGAATGCGCTCCATTGGTGACATGATTGAATTAGTAAATGATGTCCGAGCAAAGTCGAAAGATGCGTGGATTTTAAATTATACAAATCCAGCTGCTATTGTAGCTGTTGCGCTAAAAGAGGTATTTCCAAAAGATAATCGCATTCTTAATATTTGTGATCAACCTGAGAATTTACTTCGCTCTTATGGTAAATTGCTAGGCGTTCATGAGCGGGACTTTGAACCTGTTTATTTCGGGTTAAATCATTTTGGCTGGTTCACAAATTTATACGATACCGAAGGAAATGACCTTCTACCAGAGCTACGGGAAAAAATACTTGATGGAGGGTTTCGTCCAGCTGATGCAGAACAGCGAGATCAATCATGGCTAGACACTTATGCAATGGTGGAACAGATTGTTCGTGATTTTCCTGACTATTTACCCAATACGTATTTACAATATTATCTGTACCCAGATCAAGTGTTGAAAAAATTAAATCCTGATTTCACCCGAACGAATGAAGTACAAGCTGGACGAGAAAAACGCGTATTTAAAGATTGTGCGCTTGCTGTGGAAGCCGGAACGGCAAAGGACTGTGATGTCGTTCAAAATGATGCACACGGTGAATTCATCCTATTTGTGGCAGAGTCCATTGCTTACAATAAAGGGAATAACTTTATTGTCATTCTGAAAAACGATGGATTGGTGAGCAATTTACCAGAGGATGCAATGGTAGAGGTCGCCGCAAGCATTACAGCAAATGGCCCTAGGCCTTTCGCTGTTGGGGAAATACCTACATTTTATAAAGGGCTCATTGAAGCTCAGTATGCATATGAAAAACTAACGGTCGAAGCTTATTTAGAAAAGTCCTATGGTAAAGCCTTACAAGCATTGACATTAAATCGAACGGTGGTTTCCGCTGCACAGGCTAGAAAGGTGTTAGATGCTTTAGTTGTTGCCAACAAGGGTTATTGGCCAGAGTTGAATTAATTTTTAACCGGCTTGCTCTCTACATATTTGTAGAGAGCAAGCGGTAAACGTATTAAATGAATTCGATTTCAAAGGAGGCTTAAAATGAAAAATCTTTTTACATTTGACTTTTTTCAACGCATTGGTAAAACGTTTATGGTAATCATTTCTCTATTACCAGCTGCTGGATTATTATTAGGTATTGGAACAACCTTACAGTCACCGTATTTAATAGAATATTTCCCTTTTTTGGATAATTCTGTTTGGCAAACAATATCCAGTTTAATGAAAGGCGCAGGAGGAGCCATATTTGGGAATTTAGGTGTTTTATTTGCTGTAGGTATTGCAGGAAGCTGGACAGGTGGAAAATCACCTGCAGCTCTTTCGGCACTTGTAGGCTATTTAATTATGCATACAGTTATTGGCATTACTACTGGAGTTAATATGGATAATATTAGTGAGGCTGGACATACACTGGAACTTGGAATTCCAACTTTACAGGTTGGCGTTTTTGGTGGAATAGTAATGGGATTTGTAGCTGCTGCATTATATAATAAATACCATAACTTCAGAATGCCTGAAATGTTGTCGTTCTTTGGGGGAGCTCGCTTTGTTCCAATAATTACAGCAGTGTATTCTGTAGGGATTGGACTTATTTTGTCTTTCATTTGGCCCATGGTTCAAGAATGGATTTATGCGTTGGGAGCTGCATTATCTGGTGAGAATACACCGCCTTTTTACATGTTTATTTATGGAATTGTGGAAAGAGGCTTAGTTCCGTTTGGATTGCATCATATATTTTATATACCAATTCGTTTTTCTGAGGTTGGAGGAGTGTATACTACATTAGCTGGACAAATGGTATCAGGAGATACAGCGATGTACATGTCACAGCTAGCTGATAAACAAATAGATAGTGCAGTTGAAATTACCGCTGGAAGATTTATGGCAGGTAAGTTTCCATTTGTCATGATTGGTTTACCTGCTACAGCGTTAGCAATGTATCATATGGCTAAACCAAAGAATAAAAAAGCTGTTGCAGGTTTACTATTAACTGCCGCAGGTACAGCAATTTTAACTGGAATTACTGAACCGCTTGAATTTACATTCTTATTTGTAGCCCCGTTATTATATGTTTTTCACACGTTCATGGCTGGTTTGTCATTTATGATTATGTATGTGTTAGATGTTAATATTGGTTATGCAGGTGGATCAGGAATCATTGATTTTATTCTATTTGGTATTTTACCAGGGGTAGGAGAGCCATGGTGGTATGTATTAATGGTAGGGTTTGCAATGGCAGCTGTTTATTATTTTGTCTTCCGCTGGGCAATAAAAAAATGGAATTTGATAACTCCAGGTAGGGGCACGGAAGGAACAAATCGTTTATACACAAAAGCAGATATGAATAAAGACAAGGAAAATAAAAATGTGAATGATATAAATCAAAAAGCGTATGAAGTGTTAGGAGCGCTTGGAGGACATGAGAATATTAATAATTTGGACGCCTGTATTACTCGTTTACGTGTTGGTGTGCATCACAAGGGAAATGTAGATAAAGAAAAACTACAAATACTTGGCGCTTCTGGTGTACTAGAGGTAGGAAATGGTGTGCAAGCAATTTTTGGCCCTACATCAGACATATTGAAAAATGAAATTTTAACAATTATCGATCAAGGCATCAGCTTGAATCGTAAGGAGCCTTTAAAGAAACAAAAAGAAGTGACCGATGAAGAAGGGAATTTGACAACAATGGTAGCTGTTATAGCACCTCTAACAGGAAAAACAGTTTCTTTAGAAGAAGTGCCTGATGAAGTGTTTTCCCAAAAAATGATGGGTGATGGCATAGCTATTGTACCTGATAAGGGTAAAGTAGTTTCTCCTGTAGAAGGTGAGTTAACCCATGTTTTTCCAACAAAGCATGCCATTATAATTCGTTCTGTTGATGGAATAGAAATTTTGATTCATATGGGATTGGATACGGTTAACCTTGAGGGGAAAGGGTTTGAAATCAAAGCTTCAGTAGGGGGTACTGTAAAACAAGGTGATTTATTGGCAGAGATGGATTTGACTTTTATTGAAAAACAGGGATATAACGTGATAACGCCAATTATTGTTATGAATACGGATAAGTTTTCAGTAGATCAGCCTCTTCTATGGGGGCACGTTAAAACGGGAGAGGAACAAATTTTTACTGTAAAATCAATATAAAGACGGTACCTGCGGTAAATACTATATACTTGTATTTTCCACAGGTGCTTTTTTATTTAGGATGTTACAACACGCATCACTTTTATACAATCGGTAACACGATGTGCGAAGGATAATCGCGACAATGGAAAATAGTTTGTTTAGCGAATTTAGCTTCTCTCGATTGTTGTAATGTTGTCCCTATATTTGGATTGACATCATATTGCGGATAGTTGCTTGAAGCAATTTCTACGCGAATGGAATGACCAGGCAAGAAAACATTGCTTGTTGCCGGTAAAGCAATTTCAACGCAACGAATATGCTGGTTTTTATTACCATTTGGAAATTCTACGCGCGAGATGCCATCTGTTAGGTTATAAGCAGTTTCGTCAGGGTGAACGTCCACGAGCATGGCATTGAAATCTGCAGATGTTGCACTACTAGTTACCCATAGCGTTACTTTAATAGGACCAGTTACTTCCGTTGGTTCTTCTAATGGTGCAGTTGTAAAAACTAACATATCTTCTCGTTCTTCGATCCAGCGCTGATCTTTTGCACCTGATGTGTGAACACCATAAAATAATGTTTGTCCGCCATTTGTTGGAACGGGTGACAGAGGGTCATGAATAAATGAATCTACTGGTTCTTCATCTGGCATTATTTTGTTTAATTTACCATCTCCAAATCGAGAATTTGCCTCTCCTTTACTATGAAAATAGTACGGGACATAAGCGGTTCTGACTAGCGGCCATGATTGTTCATATCGCCATTGATTTATTCCCATCACAAATAGTTTGATAGGAGGTTCCTCTGTGATATCCTCGCTTATACCCTTTAGCCAATAATTAAACCAGCGAATATGTAGATTCGTTAAATCCCCTCTTTGATTTAAAAACCCTGCGGAAGCATGTATGCCAAATGATCGTTCACCAGCTATGCCACTGAAATCACCATGTGTCCACGGACCAATTATTAATCGTTGTGGTTGTCCTGTTTGCTTAGCCATCTGCTGATAGTTTTCTAATGTGGGTTGTAATAAGCTATCATACCAACCTGCTAAATGATAGGCGGGGATTTGGAGCTGGTGGTAATCATCTGTGATTCTCGTCTCGTCCCATAGTACATCTTCATCTGGTAAAGATACAAGCCTTTTCAATCGTTCCCCTACACCAAGATCCTCTATAATTGAACATTCTTCTATTGTAGTTTCAAACAGAGAAGCTGCTAAATCATTTAACATTTGTACCCACTGGTTCATTTTTGCTTGGTATGTCCTCTGAGCTTGATATTTTCGTCTAATTAAGTCAGGGAGGATGGATTCTATTACCCAAGTTTTATAAGGAGCTGAGCGGCAAATTCCATCTTGACGAATCATATTTTCTTTAAAGTTATTTAGTGTCATAGCAGGGAAAATAGCCTTTAAATGTGGTGGTTTAGCTTTGGCTGCTAGTAATTGCGTATAGCCGTAATAAGATAATCCAAACATCCCAACTTTTCCTGATGAAAAAGGTAGATTGGCTGCCCATTCCACTGTTTCATAGCCGTCGATTGCTTCATATAAAAATGGATAAAACTTACCTTCTGATTGAAACCTCCCTCTTACATCTTGAATAATAACGACATACCCCTGTTCAACAAGCCGATTTGTATCAAGATAACGGTGGGAATAAAATGGATTATCCTTACCATAAGGAAGTCTTGTCAGTAGAACAGGGTAAGTTCCTGGCTGATCTGGACGATAGATATCTGCATATAACGTAATTCCATCTCGCATCATACAAGGCACATTTTTTTGTAGCAAGATACTAACCATTTTACAGTCCTCCTCTATTGTTATATAGCTAGATCATAAAATTATAAACTGAATTTTCAATCGGCGGGGAGTTCATTCATCCTCCGTCATTGTTAATAGCCCAAGGGTATGACCTAAAGGCCTCTTACGAAATAGCGCATTTAGGTGCTGTTATCTTCATTTAGACTTGTTGCAGTACAGATTATCCAACTTCTGAAGTGAGCGTCTTAAGTCACCTTATATATGGGATAAAAAATAAAAAGCCCAGGGCAGGGCTTCGTATGGGAAATCAAGTGTAGGGAGGCTTTTCCTAAAAGCTTTATATCAACATTGCACTCATATTCTGAAAAGACACGTGATTAACCATCTCCGTCATCTTTTCCAAAATATTAATCGTACAAATAGTTAGATGTAAGATCTGTACTTAAACTTTAGGAGGATAAGTTGAGGGTCTAACCTTATGCCAAATGTCCGTTTCGTTCATATGCCAATACATGAAGAAAGAAAGGCCTCGCTAAATGAGAACTTACTTTATCTCGGCATAAGGCGTTTTTCTATCCAGCCCATACCCAAGTCAGCCACAACTGCCATCAATGCTGTCGGAATAGCTCCAGCCAAAATAATTGCTGTTCCATCGGACACGTTTGTTCCTCGAATGATAATTGCTCCTAAACCACCGCCGCCAATAAACGCTCCAATCGTTGCAATACTAATGCTGATGACGAGTGCTGTTCGTAAGCCTGCCATGATGACGGAAAGAGCAAGTGGGAATTCAACCATCCGTAATAATTGAAATTTGGTCATCCCCATTCCGCGTCCTGATTCAATTAATGCTTGATCAACATTACGGATACCTGTGTACGTGTTGCGAACGATCGGTAGTAGGGAATATAAAAATAACGCAGCGACGACGGTATTCGGACCTAGTCCCAATACAAGCATAAGAACAGCAAGCATGGCTAGTGCTGGGATAGTTTGAATGATATTAGTAAATGAAAATATCCACTTACTTAAGTTTGCATGTCGTGCGATAAAAATACCTAAAGGGATGGCGACTATAGCTGCAAACAAAACACCGTAGGCAGACATGAGAAAGTGTCGGTAAAATTCCTCCCAAACATACGAATAGTTTTGCGCGTAATAGTTCCACAACTCAGATAATGTTTCCAAAAAATCACCCGCTTTCCTTGATTATTCATTCTCAAAGTAATTATGTTCTTCCAAAAATTCTTTTGCCACAACATATGGCTCTTTCATTTTTACATCTGCTTCATAGTTCATATAGCGCATCGTTTCCTCATCAATTTTACCTGCCAAAGATTCCAAGATGTCCCGTACTTCTGGATGGCTTTTTAATATATCATTTCTTGCAACAGGTGAAGCATCATACGGTGGGAAGAAGTTTTTGTCATCTTCTAAGCTGACTAAATCAAACGCTTCAATTCGCCCATCGGTTGTATATGCAAGGACAACATCCATATTACCGCTGTCTACGGCTTGATAGACAAGACCAATTTGCATTGGATATGCTTTTCCAAATTCAAATCCATACGTATCGACAAATCCTTGATAGCCGTCACCCTCTCGATTTAGCCAAGCATTATCAACTCCAAGACGTAGATCAGCAGCATATGGTTCAATATCAGAAACCTTTTGTAATTTTTTTTCTTCGGCTAACTTGCTAGTTACTGTAAATGCATAAGAATTTTCAAATCCATACGGGTCAAACCAAGTTTGGTCAAAACGTTCTTCAAACTCCCGTTGAACAATCTTGAGCGCCTTATCCGTATCTGTCACAAGCTCCATTTGCAATGTTCCAGGCAAATCGGTGCCTGTATATCTTGTTCCTGTAATGTCAACTTCGCCTTGCTCCAACGCTTGGTGCTGCACAATGGACGATCCCATATTGCCAATGATTTCTGCATGATAATCGGTTTTATGTTCAATGAGTTGCTTTATAATATAGCCGATAGTCATCGATTCTGAAGTGTTTAATGTACCAATTTTTATAGTGTCTTTAGAAGACCCGCTCAGACCTGGTAATGAACACCCACTTAAAAGCAGTAAAATAGTAGTAATGATGACCAGTTTCTTTTTTGACTTGAACAATGTGCGTATCCTCCTTTCTATGCAGCTTCCGATGTATTTCTAATTCCTGTAGGAGTTAAACGTTCTTCTAACCGACCAAATACATAATCGATGATTAACGCAAGCAACGTAGTCGGAATAGCTCCTGCCAGAATAAATTCAGTTTTAAATAAATTCAAGCCATCAAAAATAAAATCACCTAAACCACCTGCACCGATATAAGCGGCGAGCGTGGCCCAGCCGATTAAATAGACAGTAGACACACGAATTCCTGCCATGATAACAGGTATTGCGAGTGGTAACTCCACCATGCGAATTCGCTCCCATCCCGTCATACCCATGCCACGCCCGGCTTCTAGTATATTTTCATTTAAGTTATATACACCTGTATACGTATTACGTAGGATAGGAAGAAGGGAATAGAAAAATAGAGCAACGATGGCGGGTACTTTTCCGATCCCAAGCAGTGGGATAAAAAAAGCTAAAATCGCTAACGTAGGGAATGTTTGAATAATGCCTACTAAAGACATGATTTTATCGGCAACTTTAGGAACTCGTGTTAAGGCTACACCCAGTGGAACAGCCACTAGGATCCCTAAAGAAATCGAAATAAGTGAAATATAAAGATGTTCCCATGTTTTAAACAATAGTTGACCCCCATATTCCGTAAAAAATGTTTGTAACGTCTCCACGTCATCACTTCCTTTGTATTGGAGATTTGCTTGTTAAAACAATTAAAGAGGTTAATTCATATTAAGAATGACACAGCGAATTTCTTCGTTCATTTATTTCTCCCTTTTGGGAGCAGATGCTGCTATTTACAGCTGTTTATCATGCAACAATGTTCTGCTTTCCTCGCTTCTTATATAGAAACACTACTTATATGCTGTCGCCATTGCCATTTCCCCAGATGGAGTCATAAACAATATTTGCTAAGCTAGCGCGGGTTACAATCCCGATCAGCTTTTCTTCTTTATCAACAACAGGTACATAACGGAAGCCATTGCGTAAAATTTTGTGAACAGTGTCACGTAAAAGTGCATGTTGTTCCACTTTATAAATCGTTGTTTCCATAATCTCCTTTACGTTACCTTGTTTTTTCCTGTTTTGTTCAATCATTTCAATATCAATCATACCTCGCAGTATACGTTGGTTATCAACGACTAACAAGGAATCTACTTTATGATCTTTCATTAATCGAATCGCTTCGGAGATTGCTTTATCCTCGTTAATGGAAATCGGATTTTCATTCATAATTTGTTGAACCGTTTGCAGGGTAGGTCTTGATTCAATAAGACGATGTTTTCCAATAAATTCCTCGACAAATTCATTAGCTGGTTGGCTGAGGATTTCTTGCGGTGTCCCTACTTGAACGACTTTTCCTTTGCGCATAATAACGATACGATCTGCTAGTTTAATAGCTTCATCCATATCATGCGTAACAAAGACGATAGTTTTCCCTAATGTTTGCTGCAATTTTTTAAATTCCTCTTGTAAGCCATCGCGAGTTATTGGATCCAATGCACCGAATGGTTCGTCCATTAAAATAAGCGGTGGATCTGCTGCAAGGGCACGCAATACACCAATCCGTTGCTGCTGACCACCACTTAATTCATTTGGATATCTGTCTAAATATGTTTTATCCATATTTACCAGCTGCAATAATTCTTCCGCACGTGCACGACGTTTATCCTCAGACCAGTTTAATAACTTAGGTACAAGTGAAATGTTTTCTGCGATAGTCATATGGGGAAATAAGCCAATCTGCTGGATTACATACCCGATAGATCGTCTGAGTTCAACGATATTTTTGTCCTTAATATTTTCATTATCAATGTAAATATTTCCCTCTGTTGTTTCAATTAAGCGATTAATCATCTTCATGGTAGTTGTTTTACCGCATCCACTTGGTCCAATAAATACAATAAACTCTCCGTTTTCTATGTTTAAGTTGATGTTATCGACTGCTTTTGTTCCGCCTTCATATACTTTTGAAACATGTTCGAATTGAAGCAAAACAAAGCACCCCCTTCTTCATTTTCAAAATATCAACACACCCTCATCTCATCGCCTGTTGTATAGAACTTATTATAAGATAAGGAATATTGAAACAAAAACCGCAAATGGGCTTATATATAGTATAACATATGTAAAAAAAATATTTTACACATTTTATATTCGGTATTTCATACAATTGCTCCGTTTTTCTTCTGTTATCTGCCTATTTGTCTTTTTGTTTTTAAAATAAACTATGTTATATTTACTGGTACAATAGAAATTGTTCAAGGAGTTAGTGGTATGGAAAACTTGCCAAATCAAATTGAAAAATTAGAAAATCAAGTTGTAGAAAAGATTGCAGATAATGTGTATACATTTGGCGTTTCAAAGACAGTTGGACGTGTATTTGGTATTATTTCATTGAATCGAGATCCGATGACACTTGAGCAATTGTCTGAAGCTATGGGTATGAGTAAAATGCGGATGAGCCAGGTTGTTCGTGAAATGATAGAGTTAAATTTAGCAGAAAAAGTGTTTATCAAAGGCGTCCGCAAAGACCTGATTAAAGTAGAAAATGATTACTACCAAACATTCATCGCACTGTTTACTGCGAATTGGCGCAAGACCATTAGTAAAAGTAGATTACATGAGCATAGCTTATATCAGAAGTTGATTGATTTGCGGGAAGAAGGAGCGCTAAATAAAGAGCTGGAAGCGCAGTTGGATAATTTACTAAAGGAAATAAAAGGTTCACTCGATTATTTGAACTGGATTAGTCGGTTAATTGAATTTTTTGAGTCTGGCGAGATCTTTAAGCATGTGCCAAAAGTTGAGGATAAATGAATGATATTTGAGTGAAACATATCAGGAAGAAGGACAAATTTAAGCAGATAAGCAGAGGTTATAAACTGGAAGGACCTTGGGCAAGTGAGCGTTGAAAAAGAATATAAAGTGTTGGATAAATAACTTAAGAAATTAGTTTTACAATGAAAAGCAGATCTGTTAAGTATAAACAGGTCTGTTTTTTTGCACTATAGGAAAGTATAAGATTTTTTTGGTTTATAGTATAAGAAAAACATAGGCTTCCGCCATAAGACTTGGCGACAAGCCAAGTTTTTCTAAAAAGATAAGAAAGCTAAAAAAGCATCTTTGGGGAGTAATTTTAGGGCTAACTTGTCATGCTGTTTCCTAACATGGCGGAAAATGTTTATTTGCCGGATAAAACCGTTTTCAATTATAGTTAAATTGTAGCAAGCAAGAAAAATACTTCACAAACAGGAGGTCAGCATGAACAGCTCAAAACTTCAATCTACTTTAATGAAATGGCTCATGCCCATTGCGAATAAAGTAGAGCAGCAGAAGCATTTACAAGCAATAAAAGACGGAATGATCGCAATTGTTCCAATTATTATTATAGGTTCGTTTTTTATTTTGCCTATTGCGTTCATGAACGTGTTCCAAAGTGGACCAATTCACGAGTTTTTTGCTAATCATATTGATAAATTAACGTACCCTGATAAATTTACAAATGGACTGTTATCCATTTATGCTGCATTTTTTATCGCTGATTCCTTAGCTAAGAAATACGGGATGCAATCGGCACAATATGGAATTACAGCTGTGATTACACATGTGATTATGAGCGGTGTGATTACGGAGAATGGGCTTGATATGACATATTTAGGGGCACAGGGACTATTTGTTAGTATTATATCCGCAATAGTAACGGTAGAGGTTACCCGCTTCATGATTAATAAAAAAATGGTCGTCAGGTTACCGGATAGTGTTCCGCAAATGGTTGGGGATAGCTTTAGTAATCTATTTCCAATGATCGTCAATATATTGATTGGTTCCACAATAGCTATTCTGTCAACAAGCTTGGGTGACGTTGCATTTCCGCAAGTGATTATGAATGTGTTAGCACCAGCAATTAGTTCAATGGATAGCTTGCCGTCTTTATTAATCGTTATTTTCTTAACCCAATTCCTATGGTTTTTTGGTTTGCATGGACCAGCGATTACTTCGGCTGTGTGGGCGCCATTTGCCATTACGTATCAAGCGGAAAATATTGCCAACTTCGCATCGGGTGCTGATGTTACGCATATCTTTACGTTTGGATTATACTATAACATATTACAAGTATCCGGATCTGGATTAACACTTGGGCTCGTTTTGCTCATGATGCGATCAAAGGCGAAAAACTTAAATGCGATTGGTAAGGTGTCTATTATTCCTTCCTTGTTTGGAATTAATGAGCCACTTATCTTTGGGGCACCGATCTTATTAAATCCATTTATGTTTATTCCATTCGTTTTCGGTCCATTGATTGTTACTGCATTAACATATTTTGGAATGACATCAGGCTTCATCGGTATGCCGATTGCAAACCCACCAGGATTTTTACCACCTGGCGTAGGGGCCTTCCTGATGACATTGGATTGGCGGGCGGTTGTGTTTGTATTCATTAGTTTAATCTTAATGACGCTTATTTACTTTCCTTTCTTTAAAGCAATGGAAGCGAATGAAGTAAAAAAAGAAAATGAAAAAACTGCTTAAGTACAGATTCTGAACGTCTAAAAGTGTGTTAGTTATTGAAACGGTCTATAAGATTAAATTACTTCACAACGAAGTTTAATATAGGCTGAAAAAGCTCTGAAAGGTGCATAAAACGTGAAAAGGAAGGTAATATCGATGTTTACGGATCGGCAAAAAGAAATTATCGAGTTAATTATTAAGAACCCAAATGGAATATTTGGTGCTAAATTAGCTGACAAATTAAATGTGTCCACAAGAACCGTAAGAAACGATATTGCCTCCATTAATAAAGCGTTAAACGTTGAAGCATGTCGAATTCTTTCATCGAATAAAAAAGGCTATTATCTGCTACCTAAAGACATGGAGTCCATTACGGCATTTCTTAACCCTGTTACAAACGTACAGCATCAAGGCTATCGCAACCAAGAGCAACGTTTGTATACCATTTTAGGAAAGGTGTTATTCCAAGAAGAGCAAGATTGTTTTGATTTAGCAGATGAGCTCTATGTCTCGGAACAAACGGTATTTAAAGATATAAGCAAATTGAAGCATCTACTAGAGACAAAGTATAAGATAGGGTCTATTGCTATTGTTCATAATCAAATTCACTTTACAGCAGTAGAAGAAGAAGTAAGGTATTTACTGTTCAAAATGCTAAAAGAGCTCATTTTATCTGATAAGCCCGACTACTTAACAGATGTTAGTTTTTTAGTAAATGGACATTTTGATGAGAAAGAGCTCGAATTGTTAAAGATAAAAATGAAAAATTATTTAGCTTCCCAGAAGCTAGTTGTAGATGATAAATCATTTGAAATGATGGTCGGGGCTATTTATCTTACTGTTATCAGGAATAGGTCTGGATATACGATACATTCTGATGCGCAATCCTTTTTTAATAGAGATGTAAGCTCATTACTACAGGAACTGATTAAGTCGGGAGTTGATATTAAAGAAAAGGATAAAACAAGCTTAAATCGTTTTTTCTGGTCCCTTAAAATACCATCTAGTTCAGCGTCGATCGAAGAAAATATTAGTATTACAGCATTAACCATTTTAAATGAATTCCGCAGAGAAGTACTGGATAAATATAGCATTGATTTAAAGGAAAGCGTGGAAACGATGGAAAATCTTAAAGTGCATATAGAATATATGCTCCGTCGTTTAGACACGAATTATGAATTATCAAATCCAATTATTAGTGATATAAAAAAGCGTTATCCGTTTGCTTACGAAGTGGCGATGTTGGTTGTCCATATTGTATATCGATACCAAAAGAAGTATTTGGCAGATGATGAAATATCTTATATAGCGATTTATATTGAAATTTTTCTAAGAAAAAATAATATTCGATTGAAAACAGTTGTTATAAGTGATACGAGTATGGGAATCAATGATATTATCCAAAATTGGCTTGCCAATAATTTCAGGAACCATATTGATGTGACTGCTTGTTTGCCATTAATTGCATTGGAAAGGTACGCGGAAAACCATCAAGTGGACTTAATTATCGCGACAAATATTTTGAACATCGAACAAACTATCCCCTGCCATGTTATTGAGCGAATTCCTGAACGAAGTGATTATTATTCGCTCACGAATACAATCCACAAAATTAAAAATAGCAATCGCTATGAAAAGTTGATTTTAAGAATGTTCAGCAAAGAGTTTGTTGAAATTTACGAGGATGCTCAACTTACATTTGAGGAATTAATTGAAGACATGGCGCAGAAGCTGAAACAATATCATCGAATTAATGACCTGGAGGGCTATGTGAAGGATGTTATACAGCGAGAGGAAAATTATCCAACAACTATTGGGAAGCATTTTATGATTCCTCATCCTCTATCTTCATTCGCTAATAAAACCACGGTTCACGTAGCGGTGCTAAAGAAGCCACTCTATCATAACGGGGAAAAAATTAAAATGGTATTTTTACTGGCGATTGAAAATAAAATGGACGATGATGTAAGCACCTTGTTTCAGTTTATTCAGCAGTTAGCTTTAGATAAAGATTCCATTTCCAGTTTACTGGAAGTTGATGGAAAAGAGGCATTCTTAAAAAAAATCATCGCCTTATCGACATCGTTTTTTAATAAGCATTATATAGAGTGACGTTTTAGAGATGACAAAGGAGAGTGAACGAATTGAAAATACTTTTAGTATGTAATGCTGGAATGTCCAGTTCAATTTTAGTAGATAAAATGAAGCAGGCTGCAGCAGCTCAAAATCTGAATGTAGACGTAGAAGCAAGATCCAATAATGCTATTAATGAAGAAGTAGGAAAATGGGATATTTGTTTAGTAGGACCACAAATTATTTATGCTGTGGATTCCATTAAGGCGACACTGCAAATCCCTGTAGCAGCAGTAGAAGCTCGGACATATGCAATGGCGAACGGAGAAGAAGCATTACAACAAGCTTTCAAATTACATGAGGAAGGGAAAGCATAACATATGTCCAAGGTAGAACGGTTATCAGAAGTAGCTATGAAAATCATTACGTGTGCAGGACTTGCTAAATCCAACTATTTGCTAGCTTTAGAAGATGCGAAAAAAGGTAATATGGAAGAAGCACATAAAAAATTGCAGGAAGGGTCGGACGTATTTTCCGAAGCGCATCATATTCATGCATCTGCTCTATCTGATGAAATGAAACAATTAGAGCCTCAAGTAACATTACTGCTCGTTCATGCAGAAGATCAATTGATGAACGCAGAAACCATTAAAATTCTAGTTCAGGAATTAATGGAGATTCATCAACCTCAGTAATTAAAAAGGTAGTAAAACTATAAAAAGTATTTTAAAACATATTGAAAAACAAGGAGAGAAATAGATATGAGTTCAGCTTATAATGTATGGGCAGAAACGAAAACAAGAAATAATTTACAGGTAGATGAAGTTGTTTCATCATTGCAAAAATCTATACGTAGAGCGATGGTCGAGGAAGCTTGTGGATACGCATATGAATTATTTATTAGCTCCCCACAACTACTCGATAGAATGTGGAGAAGATTATTGACTATTTCTGTTGAGGATATCGGCTTTGGTAATTTGGATGCCGCTATTCACGTGCAAAATTTAAACGAAATGCGTAAAAACTTCCCGTATAATGATGGCGACCAGCCAATGTATTTTATCCACGCTATCCGGATTTTATGTGAAAGCAAAAAGGACAGATCCAGTGACTTTTTAAAAAATATTATTATTAAAGGTTTTGCGATGGGGCAAAAACCGGAAATTATGGATGTAGCACTAGACAAGCATACAAAACGAGGAAAAGAAATGGGTCGTGGTTCGAAGCATTTCTTTGAAGAGGGAACAAAGGTTATTCCGCAATTAGAAGTAGATAATGATTATCGCGAACGCTATGGGAAGATACTTGAAACCTATGATCCTAAAAATGCTGTGCCGAATGCGTTTGTTTATAGTGCTGATCAGTTTTAATAAAAATCAGGCTGAGTCTCTATGCAGAGGTTCAGCCTATTTTTTAACACCATGAAGAAACAAATCAATTATCGTTTGGATCATAACTTCTTTATCGTTTGTAAATCCTTCCAGCCTAAGCACATGATGACTGATAATATAGCCAAACATAATATAAAACAGAAGATCAACTACTG
This sequence comes from Virgibacillus pantothenticus, assembly GCF_018075365.1. Lineage (GTDB taxonomy): Bacteria > Bacillota > Bacilli > Bacillales > Amphibacillaceae > Virgibacillus > Virgibacillus pantothenticus. The sequence goes on along the minus strand of NZ_CP073011.1, from coordinate 4,589,619 downwards.
CTTGACTGTCCACATCTCTAAATTCTTCATTATTAATTCGATGGTTTACAAATTTGAATGCTTCATTTTGGGCTGGCTTCGTAATGTTATGAATGACAGATTGGCGAACTTCCTCATTATTTAAACATTCTCTAATCAAAACTTTAAGTACACCATCATTTTTTTCTAATAAATCAAGTCTATCTTTCATTAAAGCTTCTAGTATTTCTTCTGTTTCTTCATGTGTAGTATTAAACTGAGTTATAACTTCTTTAAGGATAGATGGCGAACTAACCTGTATAATTAAAGGGGCTAATAATTGATGTAATAAATTTTTTTTGGATTTAAAGTTGCGAAATAACGTGATTTCAGCTACACCAGCTAATTTAGCTATCTCTGAAGTAGAACTGTTTTCATAGCCTTTTTCGGAAAATAAATCTTTTGCAGCGTTAAGAATTTTTAATTGGCTTTGTGATAATTGCTGTTCTTTCCTCATAGTATTTGTAAAGTTTTCGATTACTTGCTGCAATTCCTGTGTATCATTTTGCTTATCCATATTTTCACCTACCATTTATTCCGGATATAAGGTGCTGTGAGACTTCCACATCAAGAATTGGAATACGATCTGGACAAGTCTAAGTGGGAGATAACAGCACCTAACTCCCCGATTCGTTTAGGAGACCTTTAGGTCATACTCTTAGGCTACTAACCATCATTTGGGGATAAACTTGAAGGCTCCCTTTATTCTAGCCGTTTTTTAAAACTCAGTGTAGTTGCTATACATAGTATGACAGTAAAAGTTAGGAGAATCAAAGTTTGTTTCCATAGTTCTTCTATGCCAATACCTTTTAAAAATATCCCTCGTAAAATTTCTAGAAAATAAGTAAGTGGAATGAAGCCACCCATAGCTTGAATAATAATGGGCATCGGTTCTCTTGGAAAAACAAATCCCGAAATAATAACGCTAGGTAAAATAATGGCAAACGCTATTTGCATGGCTTGTAATTGATTTTTTGCTATGGTTGAAACGAGAATTCCCATAGCTAACGTTGTAATGAGAAACAATGTGCTTAGTAAAATTAATAATGGTACACTTCCTTGAATAGGAACACCAAACCATAAGACCCCAGCTATTAAAACAAATAAAAAGGAGATAAACCCAATAACCGTATAGGGCGTTAGTTTTCCTAAAATTAATTCACTAGGTTTAATAGGAGTCACAATAAGTTGTTCCATCGTCCCTCTTTCTTTCTCCCTAACTAAAGAAAAGGCGGTAAGAATTAAAATTACCTCTTGCATAATTAAGCCGATTAACCCAGGGATATTAAACTTCATCATATCCATGTCAGGATTGTAAAATACACGGCTTTCCTCTTTTAGTGGTTGACTAACTTCCTGAACTCCCTGATTGTTAAGTTGCTCTTTTTGAATGTCCAAAGATTTATTTTGTGTAATTAGACTAGCATTCTTTAACGCTGTGTTAGCAATATTTGGATCTGATCCGTCAACTAGTATTTGAATGGATGCTTCATTACGTATCAATTGTTTAGAATAATTTGTTGGTATAACAAGTGCCATACCAATTTTACCATTGTCCAGTAAATGATTAACTTCTTCGTACGATGTTACATGGTAAGATGTAGTAAAATAATGACTGTTCCCATATTGCTGAAATAGATCTCTACTTTCCTTTGTCTTATTTTGATCCCAAATCGCTATATCCATGTTTTCGACTTCCGAGCTTACCGCATAGCCTAGTAAAAATAAGAGCATGACAGGTAACACTAATGCGATCGCTAAACTTGCTGGATCTTTTTTTATTTGAATGATTTCTTTTTTGACAATAGAAATATAGCGGCTCAGTGAGAAGGTGGAGGTACGTTTAGACATATGTTAAGCCTCCGCTATGGAGTGAATTTTCTTGTTGTTCTTTAACTAATTTTATAAATAAGTCGTCTAAATGATGGACATTATGCTCTGTTTTTATTTTGTGAGGTGTTCCTGAAATGAGAATAGTGCCATAAAATATAAAGCCAATTTCTGTGCACAATTCCGCTTCATCCATATAATGTGTTGTTACTAAGACAGTAATTCCAGCTTTGGCTAGTTCGGTTATAATTTCCCAAAAGATCCTCCGTGACACAGGGTCTACCCCTGCTGTTGGTTCGTCTAGAACTAACAATTCTGGCTTGTGCAGGAGAGCGCAACTAAGAGCCAATCGCTGTTTCCAACCACCTGAAAGGGAGCTAGCACGTTGATTTAAGCGACCGGACAGCCCTGTTAGCGAAATAATTTCTTCTTGTCTAGCTTTACTTTCTTTTCCAGTCAGCCCGTAAACCCCGGCATAAAAGTCTAAATTCTCTTTCATCGTTAATTCCTCATATAAACTAAATTTTTGCGACATATAGCCAATCTTTTGTTTAATATGTTCAGGTTCTGTTTTTATATCATGTGTTAAAACGGTTCCTTCTCCCGATGTTGGCTTGAGAACGCCGCATAGCATACGAATCATTGTTGATTTACCTGATCCATTTGGACCTAAAAAACCGTATATATGCCCTTTGTGAATTTGTAAGTCTACTTTATTTACTGCGAGTAAGTTACCAAACTGTTTCGTTAATCCTTTTGTTTCAATTGCTAACAATGGTAAACCTCCTTTAGTTAAAGTTCTACGTAAACTGTCATACCCGGTTTTAGCTCGTTTTCTGCTGATATGTCTATCGTAACTGCAAATACACGCTTAGCTGTTTCTTCTTCGGTTTGGATATTTTTAGGTGTAAATTGAGCTTCTGTTGCAATATTTTTCACTTTTCCTGTAAAGGTCTTGTCGGAATAAGCATTGGTTGTCAGCTCTACAGTTTGGTTGTGTTCTACCTTATTAAGGTCTTTCTCAGCAATGTAGACAATTACTTCTTTTATAGAAGGGTCAATGATAGATAAAAGGTTTTCTCCAGCGTTTGCCAACTCGCCTTCTGAAATATATACATCTTGAATCCTCCCTTTAATGGGAGATTTGATGTTGGATCTTTCTTTTTCTAAGGATAATAATTCTTCTTTCACTTTCGCCTGTTTTACAGCCCCATCCGCTTGTTGTATTAATTCCTCACGTCCAGAAGCCTCAGCCTCTGTTTTTTGTGCTTCGGCAATTTCAATAGCGTATTTTGCCTCTGCTATTTTCAAATCCAGTTTCTCTGTATCAAGCGTGAGCAAAGAATCATTTTTACTGATATGGTCCCCTTCGTCAATATGAATGCTGTCGACTAGTGCAGTAGTAGTTTCCGCTTGAATGAATTGTTTATTACCTTCTACAGTTCCTGAATAAGTGTTAGCATCATTGTCTGATGAAGAGCAGCCAGTGAGAGCAAGCATGAAAATGAATAAGAAAATGTTGACTAGCCGTTTCAAAAAGATCACCTCTTGTATGTTAGTGGTTACTTACATTATATAGAAGACGCAAAATTAAATAAATAGGCATAAATACCTATTTAAGTTGTAAGGTTAGCACTATTTATATGATATTAAAAAACGACCAGTTTAAAGGATAATTGATTCAAAAATTACTACTTATTTGTCTGAATTTAGTTTAATGGTTACTTCTGAAATGGACGTTTTACTATTACTCTCACTCCGAAGTGCCGTAAAAAGAAAAAAACTTAAAGGCAAAAAAGCAATTCTCCTTTCGAATATGGAGGAGGATAATGTAGTTTAGATAAGAATATTGTTTCTTTCAATCTCATAAAGTTGACGAACAAGTACAATGCAACTTCTTAAGAAAAATGGTATTTTATTCAGCTCGTGCTCAAAATTCTTTTAAAGTCTTTTGCGCCTTTGCTTATACACCCACTATCAAACGGTAAAGGGGAAGTTCGGCTGATTTTTAGTTACTTAATGATGAATTGAAATGGAAAGTAATGTAAAAAGGATCTTTACCTCTGAGAGGAGAGATCCAGAAATTACAATTAGTTATTGTTAAGTAAATCATTTATATGTGACAGAGCATCATTTACGGTTGTGAACTTGCTTGCGTCTTCATCTTCTATTGTTATGTCAAATTCCTCTTCTAATTCCATAATTAATTCTACTAAATCTAAAGAATCTAATCCGAGATCTTCTTTAAATTCTGTTAATTCTGTTATTTCATCTTTGGGAATATCTAACATATTTGACATTATGCATGTTCCTTTTTTAAAAATTTGTTCTTTATTAATTTTGTTTCTCTCCTTTCAATATTTTATGTAAGAGGTAAGAACAGTTTGTGAAAAAATTAATTATATTAATAAGTTAAACTTAAAGCACCAAGGGAAAGACCTGCTGAAGTTCCAAATAATAAAATTTTGTCACCTCTTTTAATTTTCTCTTCTTTAATGTAATCATGTAGCACCATAGGAATAGAGGCGGCAATGCAATTTCCGTGATTAGTTAAATGATTTGCTACTCTATCAACTGCAAATCCATGTTTATAAAATATTTTCATACCATTCTTACTTGTTTGATGGGGCACAATATATTTATAATTAGAATTTATAATTTTGCTTTCACGTTCCAACTCTTTCAAAAAGGGTTTCAAATATTTTAAAGCTAATTTATAAACTTTTTTACCATCCATTTGAAAAACATTATCTTCTGGTTTTGTCTCTGAATGGTTTGGGTGTCTTAAAGTTCCTGCGCCTTTTATGGAAGTAAGGTCTGCTCCATTGCTGTATGTATTTAATTTGAAGTGATGAACTTTACTTTTTTCACCTTCTGGAGTTTTTGAAACGACAACTGCTGCTGCTCCGTCCCCAAATAAAGCCCGAACCTCACGTTCAGCTGTCTCAAGAGTTGGACTTGGTGCGTCAGAACTAATAATAAGTATCTTGTTGTATACATTTAATTGAATTAGTGTTGGAGCAATAAAAACAGCTAAAGGAAAACTGTAACAAGTTGTATCCACATCAAAGCATGAAACACCAGAGTTTTCTAAGCCTAATTCTCTTTGGAATAAAGAGGCGTTACATGGTATAGCCTGCAGCGGACTGCCACATGCACCGATAATACAATCAATATCTTCAAGCTTAATATTAGAGTCTTTAACTGCTAAATTAGCTGCTTGAGTTCCTAGTAAAAGGGCATTTTCTCCGTTATTAAAATCTACATAATACCTTGAATATACTCCAGATGCCCTTTCTATCCAATCTTCTTCGATGTCCATTTCATGACTTAACGCTTGGCTTGTTTTTACGATTGATCCAACCTTTTTACCAATTCCAACAATTTTAGTATCAAGCAATGTCATATCCACCTTTCGAATAAATAAATGGGCTTACATTTTTTGGAAAAATTTGTCTTGTTATGTATAGTGTAACACATGAATTTATTAGAAAATTGGTAGATATTGTCGAAATGATTTAAAAAAATTAACAATTACACAATTCGAAAGTGGCTGAAAGATAGCTTTGAAAATTATATACTTAATAAGAAAATTTTAAATCTGTGGAGGGGTTTGGAAGTGTTGAAATAGTATAGGGAGAACTTAAACAGGCTGTTTATAGAGATGTGTTTAACTTACAAATGCGTGGTCTAACTCCACCGTCTTTAGACGGTATCCGTTTACCTTAGCTTTTTTGTCTAGTCAAGTGTAACCTATCCAAATATTCAAGCTAGAAGAGTGAGTTTAGTCTAGCTTTGAGATTACTTAACCTATATACCTTGAGAAGGGCTTTAGGCTTAGCTGCCGACATTTATGACTAAATCCACCTGCTTTAGCAGGTGGACGTTTAAGTTCAACAAAGTATTCGTTCATAAGCGCTAATGAAAGCGAATTTTTATTACAGTGTTTTCTACTTATAAGTTTCTATATTGAGCAATTCAATATTAAGTAAATCTCTAACCAAATATCTTTTCCTTCAACCAACGACCTGTTGGAGTATCAGCAAGTCCGCCTTCTCCTGTTTCCCTTAAAGCGGAAGGCATTGTTTTTCCAATTCGGTACATGGCTCCAATTACTTCATCACAAGGAATTCTGCTCGTAACGCCAGCTAACGCCATGTCAGCAGAGACAATTGCAAGTGCCGAGCCACCCGCATTTCGTTTCACACATGGAACTTCTACAAGTCCTGCTACGGGATCGCAAACAAGGCCGAGCATGTTTTTTAACGTCATGGCGAATGCTTCAGCAGATTGCTGGGCTGTGCCTCCCGCCATTTCTACGATAGCTGCTGCAGCCATGGCCCCGGCTGAGCCTACTTCTGCTTGGCAACCTCCTGCTGCACCAGAGATAAATGCATTATTAGCAACAACAAAGCCGAAAGCGCCAGCGGTGAATAAATAGCGTATCATTTGTTCACGAGTCGGGTTCAATTGATTTTTGACGGCAAATAACGTTCCTGGAACACAACCAGCGCTTCCCGCTGTAGGAGTTGCGCAAATCGTGCCCATTGCTGCGTTAACCTCATTTGTTCCCATTGCCTTACTTAGTGCATCTAAAAGGAGATGGCCGGATAAAGGTGTTTTCTCCTTCATATAGTTTTGAATGAGCACGGCGTCGCCGCCAGTTAAGCCAGTTACTGACTGAACCCCTTTTAAGCTCTCTTCGATGGCTTTTTCCATTACCTTGAGATTTTTTTCCATCTCCGCCATAACTTGTTCACGCGTTTTTTCTTTTACGTCCATTTCTTGACGGATCATAACTTCTGATATGAAGATGTTTTCTTTTTCGGCGATTTCCACCAACTCTGCTACTGTTCGAAACATAGACGAACTCCTTTCTCATTGAGTGTATTAAGGTTTGGCTAACCTATGTTTTTTGTTATCCTTCCACGGTGTGAGAAGTCCGTAATTTGCAACTCCATGACTGACATCATTGTTAAACGTAACTATTATTTGGTTCGATTAGACATGTAAAGGTCAGCTAATAATCGTACAAATATTAGTTATATGAGCTGCCTCACGCAATTCACTCATAATGTTTTGTTTTATATTTTGATCAACTTCAATGACCATTAAAGCTGCATCGCCAACGTCCTTGCGGTTAACCTCCATATGACCGATATTTATTTCATGCTTGGCTAATATGGTTGTTACCGAAGCGATAGCGCCAAAGCGATCATTATGCATCACTAAAAGTGCAGGATGATTGCCGGATAAACGAAGTTCAAACCCATTTAGTTCGGTGATTTCAACCTTTCCACCACCAATAGATACACCAACTAATTCTACTTGGGTATGATCATTGCCGACGATTAACCGAGCAGTGTTAGGATGGTCTACAGCGGCAGTGTCCTCAATAAAGGTAATATCTATATGTTTCGATTTTGCGATTTCTAATGATTGATTCATACGTGGATCATCTGTTTCGAAACCTAGTAAACCACCTGCTAAGGCGAAATCCGTTCCATGTCCTTTATGTGTTTTAGCGAATGATTCATACAAATGAATTTTGGCCCAAGTTGGCTCCGTCCCTAATAAATTTCTGGCTGCTTTTCCGACTCTTGCTGCTCCAGCAGTGTGTGAGCTGGAAGGTCCAATCATAACAGGACCAATAATATCGAAAACAGAATTGTACTTCATACGTGGTCACCACCTCATAGTTTTTTTGTTAACGTATAGTTACTAACGAAATAACGAGTTCCCAGTATATATCGTTGAGTTACCCATTCATTTCAGCTAATTCATGTACACGACGAATTTTAAAGTTCTTAAATATTTGTGAGCCAAGATAACCCCACAATGCACTGAATCCTGCGCAAAGTAGTGCAATAATCGTTACTTTCATTGGATCATTAAACCCATACATCACAGCAAAGCCTGCAATTGGTGTTGCTGTACCAGTTGCTCCATTTACGAGTCCTGCTAGAGAGATAATAATACCAGAAGTTGCACCGCCAAGGAAGTTAGTTACATAAACGGGTATCGGATTAGCAGAAATAATGTCTACTTGCGACAGCGGTTCAATAGCAACAGATATCGTTGTTTTTCGGTCACCGAACTTCATACGATGGAAAAAGACAAAGTTCATAAAGGAAGATCCAAATACGGCTAAAGCACCGATTGCCATAGGGACACCAGTTAGACCAAGCATGGCCGTTAATGCCATGGAGCTTAATGGTGCAGTAGCAACAACCGTAATAACGCCACCTAATATAATTCCCATAATAATTGGATTAGCAGTAGTCGTTTCTGTAATGATACCGCCAATATTAAGCAATGTTGCATCCACTACCGGATCAGCCATGACAGCGACGAGCCTTGTAAGGGGAGCGGCAACAATAATTGCAACAATTAAATCAAGCCCATCTGGAACCCTTGTCTCAATCTGTTTCACAATAAATGAGATTAGATAACCTGCGATAAATCCGGGCAACAGCCCTAATCCGGCAGCGGAGGCTCCTAGCATTAATGCGTATACAGGAGAAACCCCCATTGCTAGTGCAACGAGTGCAGCAGCTGCGACACCACCCATACTTCCAGCTGCATCGCCAACTTCACCTAAAAATTCGATTTGTAGCAGATCACCACCAACGTAGCGCTGGAATGCTTCAACTAAAAATGTAGCAATCGCGGCACTTGCAAGCGCACTCATTGCTTTCATGCCTCTAGGTGCTTTGTAGCTGAATAATGTAAAAAACGCTAAAACTAAAATTAACAGGAATGTTCCTTTTATAATTTCCATACTTTTCACCTCGTGATGTTAGTTTTGAAGTCGTCTCATTTATTTGCTTATGGTTGTTTGTAAATTGGAAATGCTAGGCAGTAAACACCTTAAAAATAGTAACTGATTCCTACACAGCTATGATTAGAGCGCAGTATAGCTTGATTAGGGTCGAAGTTATAGTTTTACGACGTCTTATTTGCTCATTATTGAACAAAGATTACCTTCCTGATTTTACTTCGTTGTTGGAATTTTCGCTTCCTGTTATACATTCAGGAGCTATAGTCTGTTTATGTACACAGTAAAAAACAAACTTAAAGCTTGCTAAGCTATTAATCTATTCGATCATTTTTTTCCTTCTAGCTGATACTCATTCATTGTGCGTACTTTATGGAGATAATTATAGATAGTAAACTTGGAAACACCTAGCATATGCGCTACATATTCGGTCGCCCCCTTAATCAGAAATACTCCTTTTTCGTCTAAAATTCGTACACAATCTACTTTTTCATCAATAATCATTTCAGACGGTGCTTTTTTATGATCAAAGATTACTTGATCGACCATTTCGTGAATAACATCTTGTACCGAATTGAAAAAAGTTTCTGTCGTCTGCTTCTCTTGCTGAATGTTGATAAATTGGTCAATTTCCCCACCTAGCTCTATAAGGAGGCTAATATCATAATTCATACATAAGGCGCCAATAATTTTATCATTATTATCCCGAAGAAACACAGTAGCTGATTTCATTACTTTACCTTGTTTGGATTGTGTTTTGTAGTTGGGTATATCTGCTACATCTTCTTGCTTTTTAGTTAATTCGTTGAGTACGAGATCTGTAATGGGAGACCCTATTTTTCTACCAGTAATATTACCGGCAATGTGAATTAAGGAATGCTGTAGATCCGAGAAGTCATGTACGGCAACCTCACAGCGATCGCCAAACATGTTCACAATCATATCTGCTGTACGCATCGCTAAATCAAAAATTACTTTACTACTTGTTTCCATAAAAAATCGACCGCCTTTTGTATCCGTTTTCATTTAGTCACTCATAGAATAGCATGTTTTTCATAGATTTACAACAAATTTTTAAGTGCTAAAATATTTTTGTAAAACTCATATTATTTTAAGGGAGTACCAATGGGAATGATTGATGTGAATCGATCCCATTTTTCACAAGAAAGAAAGTATAAAATGAGGTCTTGGGGATAACGAAATAACCGAATAGCCACGTTCGGCGCATGAGCCCAGCAACTAGGCGACTTCACGAATTGCCCTACGATAAGTCTTCATCGGTTCGTCGCAAAGAGGAAGGCCGACTAAAAACGGGCTTGCCGCCCAGACGTCGGCATCCCCCTGTTTTAGTGGCATGATTCCTAAATCTTTAGTTGATTCGTTCCATTTGCTACGTTGCTAAACGGGCGCTTGCGCCTTTGTTCTAGGTTGTTTCCTAATTAAGCGGCAAAAGTTTAATTGAGTAAAGGAGTATTTGTTGCTAACCTAAAGATGCAACCAAGCACCGGTACTTTAAGTCTAGGACAATAACATAATTGAACTGAACTTCCTTTTCATCTAAAGTACATATGCTTATGCAATATTACTTTTATGAAAGCGGGGACGTTGCATGAAAAACAAATTATCTGTAGTTATTGCAGGCGGAGGGAGTACGTATACTCCAGAGATTATTTTGATGCTGTTAGACAACCTGGATCGCTTACCTTTACGAAAAATTAAGCTGTACGATGATGATGAAGCAAGACAGAATAAGGTTGCTAAAGCATGTGGGATTTTGATCAATGAAAAAGATCCAACGATTGAATATGTGGCTACAACAGATCCTGAAGAAGCATATACCGATGTAGACTTTTGTTTAGCGCATATACGAGTTGGTAAATTGCCAATGCGTGAATTGGATGAAAAAATTCCATTGAAGCACGGTTGCGTAGGTCAAGAAACATGCGGACCAGGCGGTATAGCTTATGGAATGCGATCTATTGGCGGTGTTTTGGAAAATATTGACTATATGGAAAAATATTCACCTCATTGTTGGATGTTAAACTATTCTAACCCAGCCTCCATAGTAGCTGAAGCTACGCGAAGATTACGCCCAAACTCACGGGTAATTAACATTTGCGATATGCCAATAGGAATGGAGCATAGCATCGCTGATATTGTTGGTGTATCTTCTCGGAAGGATTTAGATATTCGTTATTATGGTCTCAATCACTTTGGTTGGTATACATCTATTAAGGATAAATCCGGAAAAGAATTGCTTCCTGAATTAATAGAACATATGAAGAAATATGGTTTTATTAATGGTGAAAAAGGTATGGCAACAGAAAATAAAGATAGTTGGTTTGAGACGAATTTATTCGCTAAGCACTTAGTTGCTATAGAACCTACTACTATACCAAATACCTATTTAAAATATTATCTCTACCCAGATTATGTAGTGGAGCATACAAATCCAAACTACACTCGAGCGAATGAAGTAATTGATGGCAGAGAGACAGAAGTGTTTTCAGCTTGTGCGGAAATTCAAAAAAATGGCCATTCCAAAGGTACGAAGCTAGCAGTCGGTATTCATGCAGAGTTTATCGTCGATTTAGCAACTGCTTTGGCATTTAATACGAAAGAAAGAATGCTCCTTATTGTTGAAAATAAAGGTGCTATACAGAATTTTCCTGATGACGCAATGGTTGAAATCCCTTGTATTGTCGGTAAAGATGGCTATGAGCCACTAGCGATAGGCGCAATTCCTGCCTTCCAAAAAGGACTTATGGAGCAGCAGGTAGCTGTTGAAAAATTAGTAGTGGAAGCATGGATTGAACAATCTTATCAAAAACTATGGCAAGCATTGACATTATCACAAACAGTTCCTAGTGCTACAGTAGCAAAACAATTGCTTGATGATTTAATGGAAGCAAATAAGGGTTACTGGCCAGAGCTTCATTAAGGATTTGTAGCAAATAATAGTGTTGTTATCGTCGCAATTGGTCGTCTATCTGTTATAATAGGAACGATGGAAATTCCTTTCAGTGTAAGGTTACCATCTGCTAGGGAAACGATTTTGCTTTTTAAATACGTCGCGCTTCATTCTTTTCTCATTGTGTCATGGGGAAGGATGACAGCGCGTTTATACTTGTATAAACCTTTCAGCGAATTCTAAATATTACTGTCTCTTTCAGTAGTTCAGTATGTTTAAATGTTGTTAGGTTGTTTGCGAAATGTTTCTTCATGAATTTATAAGAAAGGCGTCATAGTATGGATAAACGTGTATATTTACTAACTATTGTATCTTTTGTAGTGGGAATGGTAGAGCTAATCATTGGAGGAATATTAGACTTAGTAGCAGCAGACTTGAATGTCAGTCTCGGGAAGGCGGGGCTATTAATTACCATTTTTTCACTTGTGTTTGCAATCACAGCTCCACTACTAATGATTGCCACAGCAAAAGTGGAGAGAAAACGTCTCACACTCATTTTCTTACTGCTTTTTTCTTTTAGTAATTTAATTGTAGCACTTAGCCCTGTGTATAGCGTATTATTTGTCGGTCGAATGCTATCTGCAGCAAGTGGTTCTTTACTCATTATTTTATGTTTAACGATCGCTGCTAATATTGGAAGTGAGAAACACCGTGGACGTGCCATTGGGTTTGTATCAATGGGCATTAGCGGCTCCATTGTACTAGGTGTTCCCATTGGACTGGTACTTGGCAATGCGTTTGGCTGGCGAGCTCCATTTTTGTTTATTGTTTTGTTAACCCTATTATCAATGGTTGGCGTGTATTTCTTAATGGAGAAGGTGCCACCTAAACCGCAAGTATCAATCAAGGAGCAAATCAATTCATTAAAAGAAAGTAAAATTTTCTCAGCTCATTCGACCACTTTTTTATTTATGGCCGGGCATACGATTCTTTATGCCTATTTTACTCCATTTGTAAAAGAAACGATGGGCATTAGTGGCAGCTGGCTAAGTGTGATTTATTTTCTGTTTGGGATCGCTGCTGTTAGTGGCGGCGGCGTTGGCGGTACAATATCCGATCGTCTTGGTACGAAACGAACGATGCTTACAACGCTTATCATTTTTTCGTTGTCTATATTCATCCTTCCGTTTACAACGTCTATACTACCAGTATTTATTGTTGTGATGATTATTTGGGGTATGATGAGTTGGGCAATTACGCCAGCTTTACAAAGTTATTTGATCGAATCAGCTCCCGCTACAGCTGATATCCAGCAAAGCTTAAATAATTCCGCATTGCATTTTGGAATTGCGTTTGGTTCTTTCATCGGTGGTATTGTCATTGAACAAACTACCGTGGAACAAAATGCTCTTGTGGGTGGAGTGTTTATTAGTCTTTCATTGATTACCATCATGTTTTCGATGTCCAGAGGGAGTAAGAAGCATAAGGTCTCCTATCAACAAAAATAAGGCTGAAGAGTGTGTGTTTGCAAAGCATATGCTCTTTTTGTCTTGAAAATGGAGCATTCGAGATGAAGCAATTGAATTGAAGAAGTTGCTCGCACAAGCCGTCAGGTCGCTCGCTATAATCTACGGACGTGCTTCAAATAAATAGAGAACAGGAGGCGTTCTCAAAAAAGGGCGCTTCCTGTTCTAATTGTCGTTATTAATGTAATTGGTTGCCTTGGTGAACAATTGTATAGCTGTTTAGCATTTGTTGCATATCCTGTTGCGCCAGTTGTGGTACTTGGTAGTAACCATTTTTGTTTTGATATAGAAAAATTTCATAGCTCATTTCAATAAAGTTTGGTATGGTATCTGCGATCACACGACGTAGTACAGGATTTGTCATTTCTAATGCTGTCATAGCTAACAAAGAGCTCAGTGATTTCGTGTTTCCTAGCATGTAAGCAGATAACCCTTGGTCGGAAATATCATTAATTGAGGCATTCGGCTTTTTCGGCTGCCCAGGTTTTATTCCGTAAACGACATTGTTATCCTGTTGCATTTCATATTGTTGTGTTGGTACATTGGGATCTTGCCCGGTTTGGAATGCTTGTACAATCGTGTTGTAAGCCTGAGTTACAAAAGAAGTTTGACGTTGTAATATGTCCTTTAATTCTGGGTCCTGGATATGCTGATTGTACATTTGGTACTGATCGAGCATGTTAATGATTCCTGCAATTACTTCATGGGCATCAAATAGTTCGTGCCCCCCGTGGTTGGTTGATTGTTGTTGCGGCATAGCTCCAGGTTGTTGTTGGTTTCCTTGTTGATTCATGTTATGCATCATGAATTCCTCCTTAATAGTATTTTCCATCATAGATTTTCCTGTTTATTTGTTTTCATGTATAAATTGGCAATGTTTTTGCTGAACACATAACCTTTTTTAAAATGGCAAACATATAACCATTAAGAGGAAAGGGCGATTAACATGGTGCAATTAGATAAACCTAGTTGCTGGTCTGAGCATGGTGCACTGCAAACGGTGCTTGTTTGTTCACCTTCTGAGCAAAGTATTCCTAGCTTACAAGTGGCTGAGAATGTGCAATGGAGTGCTCCGGTTCAGCAAAAAAAAGCACTGGAAAATTTTCATACATTTATTTTGACGTTGCAACAGGAAGGTATTCATACGATCGATTATTCACTGCACCTTGATGCAGTTACTCAACGACTGAGTGAGCAGTTAATTAACCGGTTTTTTGTTCGTGATTTGGCATGCGTATTTGGCAATAAAATATTTCCTGGAGTCGCAGGATCATTTATGCGGCGACCTGAATATGATCAGGTTCATGATCTGTTAGATAAGTGGTTTCCCGATGCATTTATCAAAGAAGCTAAACAAGGTTTAAAAGCACTGGAATATGGAGATGTACTTATACTTAATTCGGATGCTATATTTATCAATATTGGGATGCGAACGAGTCTAGAAAGTGTGGAACAAATGATGGAGAATCTCTTTCAAGCGGGGTTTTCTGAAATTGGAGTGATTAGCTTACCGAGGCGGGCAGATACGCTTCATTTAGATATGAATTGCAATGTTGCAAATGAAGACCTGGTAGTAGCTAAAAGTTATATGCGATTTTTACCTGTGCACCTCACCAACGCGGAAGGGATACAGTGGTATGACATGGCTGAGCAGTTTTTAAACCGTCATGGCTTCTCTGTTTATTGGCTGGAAAAGTACGAGACGATTCCGGATATTAACTTTCTAAACATTGATCCAGAAACAATATTAATTAGTAAGCAGGCGCATAAGCAAATGTTACAATCCCATCCGAAGTTAAAGCATAAGCGTTTCTTAGAGATTGATGTATCTGAATTAGAAAAGGCCGGTGGGGGAATTCGCTGTATGACACTACCTCTTTTGCGAAAAAGGTCCATATGAAAAAGGAACAAATGAAATGGTGGCGGCTGTCCTTATTAGGGGGATGTACGATCGGCACCGGTTTTTTTCTTGCACTATAGGAAAGTATAAGATTTTTTTGGTTTATAGTATAAGAAAAACAAAGGCTTCCGCCATAAGACTTGGCGACAAGCCAAGTTTTTCTAAGGACAAGTATACTATTCAAACAAGTGGTGTAGCAGTTTTAATTGCATTTATCATAGCAGCAGCTGGAACATGTATCTTATATGATGCATTAGCTGCTTTGCTGATGCTTGGGCAAGAGGCGATTTTATCCCTAGTGACGACAGTGATGGAAAAGCAAACTCAGTGGAGAAAACCTTTCCGCTCCACTGAATTATGATTATCAAGTTAAGTAAAGTTTGTACTTAGAATATTTTTCTCATCTTACTTAAAAAATGAGCTCGTCTTTTGCCTCATTCGCATAAATGGACATTTACTCGGACTATCCTCTTCATCGCTTAAAAAATATTGCTTCCATTCATGATTGTCCTCCTGTCCATACCACTTTAAATCTGGATGGCCAGGCATACCGTCATATTTTATAAGCCGCCTTCGAATGATGTTTTTCATTTTCCTACCAAAAGCTGTGTTTCTATTGAGGTTTGCAAATACCCAGCGTGGTTGAAAGGCAATAAAAAAGCATGGAAAATAGCGACTTTTCCGTTTTTGGTGTGCAGGAGTAGCACAAAATATAAAATACGGCTCGCCATCAAAGCAAAACTCCCATTCATGATGTGTGGGGTTTTGCGGGATAGATTCTGGCCACGCTTTTTCATCGTATGCGGTGACTTTATTAATGATGTTCCAGAATAGATTACGATAATCTTCCACTGTATAGGTCGTATACATATCCTTAGGTGTTTGGAAAAATACGGCTAAAGAAGTGTAGTCTCCAAATTCTCGGGCATTGCGTCCATACGTTTTTAATGCAGTGGCGACCTCTTCCGCTGCCCTTTTTTCACGTGGGTCGGAAATAAAACTGAAGCGGAGCTGATTTTCCAAAAATCCTTGTCTCGCAGGAACACAAGGGTACGTATTATCTCCCACGAGCATGTCGGTAAAGGTTTTATACAATGGCTGTGTCCATGGAGGCAGTCTATCCATTTCTTGATCAAGCCATTGTTTATCATACAGTACACCCATTTTTCCCACTTCCTCCTTCTTGTGATAACGTATGATAAGGATAAGAAATGGGTGCTTACCTATGTATGAATAGGGAGGTAAATAATGGATGTCGACGGAGCTCGGAGCCTGCAAATTCTCGTGAGGAGTCACTATAGATAACTAGTTCGTGAAAAGAAGTACTGCTTCATATCCGAAGTATAGTCCAAAACCGATGAGCAGCAACCCAGCACCAATCGTAATGAAATATTGCACCCGTTCATGAAAAAACCGTCGAAAAGAAGTGGCAACTCCCGCCATAATCACATCCCAAAGAAAGATACCCAAAAAAATCCCACTACTATACAATAACAACTGATAATTACTATACAAGTCACTTGTTTTTGCTAATACAGCCCCATAAATCCCAAGCCAGAAAATAATATTTAGTGGATTGGAAATAGCCAAAAGAAAACCTGTGCGAAATGATTTCATTTTTGATGTCTGTCGAATAGCGTGATCGACGTGCAATGATTTTTTTGCCCCAGTTATACTTTCTATTCCGGTATAGACAAGAATGAAAAAGCCAAATAGCCATAGGAATGTTTTCATGAATGGTGTCGTTAAAAATTGTGCTATACCAAAGTAAATGAGCAGCATAAAGATAAGATCACCAATCATTCCGCCTAATCCAACTAACCAAGCGTGGATAAAGCCATGATTCATCCCTTTATTTAGCTGTGCCGCATTGATTGGCCCTACAGGTGCTGATAAAGAAATACCTAATAGGATATAACCTAAAAAATTCATTTGGTCACCTTCTTTATTCGTTCGTCCAAATCACATTACAGTGTATAAAAACAGTAATTATATGAAGTGAATCTTCAATCAGTGGGGGTTTTCATTCATTTCCACTGATTGTTAGTAGCCCAAGGTTATGACCTAAAGGCTCTTACAAAATAGGGTATTTAGGTTCTGTTATCTCCCACTTAGACTTGGTGCAGTACAGGTTATCCAACTCCTAAAGCGGGAGTCTTACAGCACCTTATATACGGGATATAATTGCTTATAATGAATTATTATCTCCATTTCATCTTTCCGATACTATTGTATTCAGCCAGTATGACTTGTACCACTACTGTTTTTTACCAAGTCTCTGATCCAAGTGCACAGTATTCATGGTTGGTATAGTATATGTAAAGGAATGGTAAGCGAATGACACGCGAAAATGGTATACTAAGCGTAAATGAGGTGAGAATATGCAACGTTTAATTTTTGAATCGGCCTGGGACAGAACCATTGATGCTAGAGATCGGGAAAGAATAAAACATGTTTTTGAACAAGCAAATGAAAAGGACAAGCCGCTTCGCCCATTTCTATTACTAAACCAAGCGCATAACCATCTTGGTGATTTATTAATAACGGTACTTATTCAAAATGGTCTGGAAACAGATTGGATCCTTCATAATCAAACATTGACTTATTACGAAGCAAACACTCCAATTGCAACGGAAACATTTTCTGACAAAAGATTGGCTATTCCTAGTAAGTGCAGTATGCCTTGGACGTTTATTTTTCCTAAAAAGACAATGCAACAAGAGCCAAATTTCAAAGAAGGTAAGTTGCGAAGTACATCACTAAACGAAATCTGAATTTTGAAGCTGTCGTATTTTTGAGAAGGAAAATGGAAGGCTTTAAGCAATAGATAACCGCAACTGGTGATAAAAGGTATTAAATAAGCTATCTCTATTTATCTGTAAGCAACAGAATTTGCAGGAAAACAATAGGTAACTGGAGAAGGAGGATACGATGGATAAGCGGACATTAGTTATGAACATGGATTTAAAGGAAGCACATGTAAATAGGATACAACAAGCACTTCCAAATTGGAGAATAGTCGCGAACAAAGAATTGGAAGAAGTAAGGGACGATTTAAAAGAGGCGGAAATTATCTTACACTGGAAAAAGGCGATCGAGCCTATTGTACTTGCCGAAAATAAGCGTCTAAAGTGGGTACAAACATGGAGCGCTGGAATTGATAACCTTCCATTAATCAAGTTGCAACAACATAATGTTCTTGTAACGAGTGCAAATGGTGTTCACGCTTATCCCATTTCGGAAACTATTTTTGCACTAATTTTGGGGCTCACTCGAAAAATTCATACCTATGTTAGGCAACAGCAAGAGAAAAAATGGTACCATGCACGTTTAAAACAAGAAATTCATCATAAAACAATTGGAATCATTGGTGTTGGGGCCATTGGATTGGAAACAGCTAAAATTGCTAAAGCATTTGGAATGAAGGTGCTTGGTGTACGCCACTCGGGAAAGCCTACCGATTACGTTGATCAGATGTACAAGCCAGAACAGCTCGATCAAGTACTTTCCCAAAGTGACTTTGTTGTGATTACATTACCATTAACCGACGCAACGAGAAATATGTTTACAGCTACCCAATTTAAACGGATGAAGGATTCGGCGATACTAATCAACATTGGTCGAGGTGCTATTGTAAACGAGGGAGATTTGCTTCAAGCCTTACAGCAAAATGAGATCGCAGGTGCAGGATTGGATGTGTTCGCCTCCGAACCCTTACCTGCGAATAGTCCGCTATGGGAGATGGAAAATGTCATCGTTACACCCCATACGGCAGGCTCAACCGAGCATTATGACGAGCGCGTCATCGATGAAATCTTTCTGCCTAATCTACAACATTACCTCAAAGGGGAAATACCAACAGTCAATCTCGTTAATTTTGAAAAGGGGTATTAGATAACGTGGCTACCCCTTATAAGGGGATAGCTACCATTATGTAAAGAAAAGGAGAAGTAGAAAAAGATGCATTTACTATGGGACTTTGATGGAACCCTTATCAATACATATCCGAGTTACACAAAGTGTTTCAAGCAAGTTTTAACAAAAACGGCAACCGAGAATGAAATTTATAGGCAGTTAAAGAAGTCCTTTTCCCATGCGATCGCATATTTCCAAATGACAAAGGAACAGGAGGTAGAGGTGCGTCGTCTTGTAGATAACATGAAGCCAGAGGAGGTGGAACCATTTCCCGGCTTAGAGGGAGTTTTGCAGGCAGCAGAGGTAAATGTCATAATGACACATAAAGATCGTAAAAATGTGGAACGCATCTTAGGCTACCACGGATTAACTTCTTATTTTAAGGATATGGTCACGAGCGATGACCAATTTCCACGTAAGCCAGATAGTTCCTCCTATGCTTATTTACACAACAAACATCAAATTGATGTAGCAATAGGCGATCGAGAAATTGATTTGCTACCGGCCAAGGAATTAGGCATCAAGACGTGCAGCTTTCAAAATAAGCAAGCTGATGCAGATTTTCATATAAGCAACTATCATGCATTCTTGGATACGGTTAAGCTATAGCACCTATTTTAAAAAGGAAGGGAAATAAAGATGCGCTGTAAGTCATCTCTTCCTTTTATAATGATAGAAATGATGGAATGAAATAACACTTGAGCTGTTTGATTGCTACTAAAGCTATAATTTGCTATATGTATGAAAAAAACATCTTTCCTTCATCCTAAATATACGTTACTATTTATTAGTACGGATGTTAATAGGACATAGAAGATAGATATAATGTAGTCCTCTTACTTTATTAAAATACGTGAGGACTACCATTTTTAACAGTATAAATGTGAATTATTTCACATTAAACAGCTTTATTACAGCATAAAACAAAAGGAGTAATCATAATGGAAAGTCAACCAATCGAACAAGCGGTAAATCTTGCTTTAAAAAAGAAAGCATTACTAAATACTTCACTTATAAAATATTTGCTAAAAGCAGCTTTAGCAGGTGTATATGTAGGGATAGGATTAATACTATCCTATAGGTTAGCAGAAGGTTATTTTGATATTCATTCACCTACTGCAACGATAATGGCTTCCATTTTTTTTGGAGTTGCCCTTGTGTTGATTATTTATGGTGGCGCGGAATTATTTACTGGTAATACGATGTATTTTACGATGAGTACGCTACGAAAACAGACAACCGTTAAGGACACATTGCAAAATTGGCTGGCTTGCTATAGTGGAAACTTAATCGGAGGAATTTTCTTTGCCTTATTAATTGTTGGGACAGGATTATATGCTTCAGCAGAGGACAGTCATTATTTAATGAAAACAGCTGCTGCCAAGATGGATTTAAGTATATGGGCACTATTTTTTCGGGGGATTTTATGTAATTTAATCGTCTGTTTAGCTGTTTGGATTCCGATGCATATAAAAGGCGATGGCGCCAAAATATTAGTGACAATGCTTTTAGTGTTTGGTTTTGTTGCTTCTGGATTTGAACATAGTGTAGCAAACATGGTAACTTTTTCGCTGGCGTTAACAGCACCTCACCCGGAAACGATTACCTTCCTAGGAGCGATTTATAATCTAATCCCTGTGACGATAGGAAATATTGTTGGTGGCGGATTCTTTTTAGGCGGTGTCTATGCTTATTTAGCCTCACCTGATAAACAGTATAAACAGTCAAACCGAGTAGCGGGGGAAAGAAAACTTGGGTAAAGGCTTGAATAAGGTGAGTCCGAAGATAAAGCCATGAACATAAGCAAAAGGTGATATACTAAAGAGCTAAAATAGTTGCACGTGCATTTTATTACAGTGCAAAAAATGGCTAACAGATACATCATTTGACGTTTGTAACGTATGAACAATAAGCCGCATGAACTAGTTGGGTGGTACTTTGATTCATGTGGCTTATTTTATAAAAGAACTTGGTCCAACCTCTATCGCTGTAAGAGAAGGCATCGGCCCCCCGCTCGTGACAAGCGCTCTTTAGCTGCCTCCGCTACTTGCTGCGGCTTGACTCTTTTCAATCGCATTGACACCCATGACGACAACAATGAATTCTTCCATCGATAAACGATCTGTATGGTTTATGAGTTCATACGCAGGAGAAGAAAAAAAGCTACTGACACGAGTGAAGGAAGCTACTATTTCCCGTTCCTGCCCACCTGTCATTGTGAATGTTTTGGAGAAAACAGGTGAGGTAATCGTGTATTCATGTCCATTCTTTAAGGTATACGTGTACTTTTTTTTAAAGGAAAACCAGTTCGCTTTTAACGTTCCGATTATTTCTGCAGTTGCATCGATGACAACCCATTGACTAGAAAAGGAGCTTTTAAACTTTCCTTCTGCAAGCCTTGTGCCTTGACTATCATACACGTTAATACTAGATGAGAAAGCTGTTTTTAAATCTAAGTCACCGATTTTTTCATTATGATAGTTCCTAATTGCTGTTCTTCCTGCTGAAAAAAAATTATCTTCTATATAGATCTTGTTCTCCATATGATCCTCCCTCTATTTTAGGGCTTCGACCTGTATACCACGCAAACGTACGTTGGACCATGTCAATGGGGATATTATATAAGGCATTGACATGAATGGGTTTGCTGCGATTTGTTGTTTCTATGTCTGCCAGACCAAAGCGTTTTTGAATTAAATTTTGCTCAAGCTTAAATTCAATGATTTTCTCGCGGGTTGTAATACTTGTTGTAATGAAGAAACCTCCTGTTCGGATTTGCAATATTTCTCCATGAACCAAATAGCAGGTAAAATAATAATCTAGTATTCTTGATGCAATCGTTAACAGGAACAAAATAATCGAGACTGGCCACCACTTTGGAAAGAAAATGACAATTATGGCTGTACCAGTAATCCAAAGCAATGGGATTTGACATATTCTTGCAACTAAAGATTTCTTCGGCAGCTGCTCCATACCCGCTTTTATTGCAAATTCAGGCAGTATTTCCTCAATCATGTGGTGAGCTCGATTTATTGGTAAAAAGGGATAAAGTGAGTTTATTTCTTCACCGGAAAGGTCAACGCCACCAGCACTGATTAGCTTTACCTCTGCTATCCGAAGCATACGTTTTAACAATGATTGTTCAATATGAACGGCTTGCACATTTTGCTTGCGAATAGAAAAATGCTGCTCATTCCATACCCCTTTACGAATATATATCCTCTCTTGGTCAGAGGAAATCTCATAGCGTCCATATTTTAAATATGTGCGAACTAATCCAAATCCAATCGCGATTATAATAAACATAAAAATAAGTACACTAAGCCAAAACCATGATTCTCTTAGAAAATGAAAAATCTTTTCACCTGTTTCTGATAAGTCATATACTTCATCAATATTACTCAGCAGTGAAGCTAGTACAGGAATGAGTAATAAGTAGCTAAAGGATAATGCAGATGCTTTTAAAACATCTTTTTTAGTAGGGTTAAAGTGAACAATTCTTTTATCTTTCATAACAGGTTGAGCGTTGGAATCAGCCGTTTCTGTTTCATTTGTTTCTGTTGTTTCAGGCTCCTGACCTTGCTGTTTTGTATAATAATCCAAAACATGTTCGATCTGTTCTGCTTCTTGCTTCGAAATAGCGGTAAAAGTAAATGATGAATCCTCATCTTCTGCACCCGTTTCTAACGTAAGTGCTGTTAAGTTAAGTGGTCGTAAATAAAATGGTGTATTTGTCTGGACATTTTGTATGCGATCAAAAAGGATTTGATGCTGTTTTCGTGTAAAGATGCCTTGTTTTATTTCAATAAAGCTCTCGTTTACGCTATACGTTGTGCGCCACCATGTTATGATTACCGAGAAAACTTTATAAATAAGATAGACAAAGAACAGGATTCTACCTATTTCAACCCATGTTGCCGTGGAAGACAAATTAATTACAAATAAGAAAATAAATATGAAAAAAATATCTTTCAATGAGGCAATAAAGGATACGAGCATCATCATTGGGTGCATGCGTTTATTTGTTTCCATTAGTTCTCCACTTCCTTAATTTTGGCGAGTGCAGCGATTTCATCACGAATGGTTTTTGCTTCATCCTCCTGTATAGCAGGGATTTCATGGGTAGACGCCATTGTTCCAATGGAAACACTAGATAGTCCATACTTTCGCAAAATCGGACCTTGCTTTAAGCTGACATATTGAATTTTCGTCATCGGTATAACTTGATGTTCCATATTCCATTTTCCGTGCTTTAGTTGAACAAAATCCTTGTTTATTCCATAACGCCAATACTTTTGTAGTAGAATCGGTTCAAAAAACACGCTCCAAATAGCAGAAATAATATCAAGTCCCAGTAATATCCATAATACGTAACCAATCCAACCATACCATTCAAAATTGGCATGAAGGGTAAGCAATACGATGATAATGATTAAGAAAATAAAATGTCCAATCGTGTTGGTGATACGCCATACGTTAATTGCATGTTGTGAAATTTTCTGTTTTGGTTCTTCTATATGTTGGTACATAAAAGCTCCCTTCCTTTACGGTGGTGTATTGCGAAGTTTTTCCTTAAAAAATGAAATGTGACATCGTTATGGAAAACATGGATTTGTTTGGAATTTGTTCCTATCTATGTAGTACGTTGTACGTTTTAAAGAGGGATTTAGTTTCGAATTTATTATTAGTATCTATGTTATGTGAAGGTAATACTTAAGGTTTTTGTTTTCCTTATAAGTCTTTCTATACCATATTAATTTGTTTTGTCCTTTCATTAATCACTCGTCAAGCGCCTGCTTACATGTAACAACTAATTAAAAATTGGCTTTAATGGCGCTGAATTGTAAAACCAAAGCTTTAAAATAAGGTATTTTAAGGTTCTATGTCAAATGTTGGGGTGGAGTGAGATGGAATCTCACCCTACCCAACATGACTTCCAATTTTTTACACTTATGTAAAAGAAATATTTTTGCCCTTAACCGGTTTCCCCAGCGCCTTTCGGACACTGCTTTAAAAGAAGGGCTCATATCCATAATGACCCCTTCCACATTATCAAATGATATTTTCCTTCCTTTGTATCTCCCCTGTACTCATAGATGGCGATCACCCTGGGCAGTTCTTGAACCTCTGTCATTTCTTTTACGGCCAACCGGTCAAATCTGCGCATGACGGTTGATATGGAAACGCCAAGTTTTAAACGTCTTGGCTTGCACGATCCGAATGGATACTGCCCGATTCCATTCGATAGAAAGTCGTTGGTATCGATGAACAAAAGGATTCTCCTCCGCAAATCGCTTCCCGCACGAACAGGCATAGCGGCGCTTTTTGTAGAAAAGGTAAGTTAATCGCTCAAACCACTATAAATGTTTGATCTTTTGGATACGATAATCGTGAACTTTCTTGGTTCTCTTCCCACATCTGGGACACTTGTGTACCTTGACAGGCATTTCCACATGAAGCGCAATACGATCTTCCATTTCCTCCATTTTTGTGATCCATACATCTTCAAGACCAGGCATTTTTATGGTAAAATTCATTTGCACGCAACTCCAATCTTTGCTTGTTTCTAGTCAATTCAAGTATAAAAGAATTGGATGTTTGCGTGTATATTTTTATGCGCAAATTGTGTGGAAACCCCAACATTTAGTATAGAGCCATTTTTAAATAGTAACTTAATCATCAGCCTAATTGATGCATGAAATGCCCAAAAATCATTGTTACAAATCTAAAAGGTGAATAAAAGAGAAAGTGCGTTTTGGGTGAATCCAAAAATGAATGAGGCATTTTTCAAGAAACAGAAATGGCTAGAGAGTAATTCAAGAGGGTGGATATTTTTCTCACATCTGCACCCATCATATTTGGTAAAATGTGGAAATAACCTTTAGAGCCCAAACACCTTATATAGGTGCGTGGATTGAAATCATACGAACGATGCTGTCATTACAACCATCATCAGTCGCACCTTATATAGGTGTATGGATTGAAATTTCAGATTTTGTAACCATAAATCAGGCTAGGAGAATGGTTAGCCTGATTTACATTTGATATTTTTTCTAATGCCTTTATATTTTCTGATTGGCATACTTCCAACCCCTAGGAATAAGGCCATTTTTCTTTTAGCATGTCCATAAATATTGCTACATTTTGTTTACTTTTCATAATAGGTGAGTAAACGCAGGAAAACATTCGTTTGAAATGGATGTCCTTGAGCTGTAATGTGGTGAGCTGCTCTAATTGCACATCTCGTTCTATAACACTATGAGACAATAATGACAGTCCCATTCCCTTAATCACGCTTTCTTTTACTCCCTGATTGCTACTGATCGTGAGAAATGATTTAACTTGTAATCCGTTGGAACGAATCACATGCTCTAAATATTCTCGGGTCCCAGACCCCTCCTCACGGGAAATCCATGATTGATTTTGCAAATCTGAAGTGGTTATCTCTTCTTTTTGAGATAGTTCATGGGAAACAGGTGCAACTACCCATAATTCATCCTTCATAAATGGCTGTACGACTAGCTCTTTATCACTCGTTTGCCCTTCAATAAACCCAATATCCACTTGGAAGTGCTTCACCTGCTGTACGATTTCCTCTGTATTTCCGATGACTACTTCTAATTCAAGCTCAGGATAGGCTGCATGTACATCTACAAGTAAATCGGGCAAAATATATTCCCCAATAGTAAAGCTAGCACCGATTTTTAAGCACCCTTTTACAATCTGTTGCTGCTCTAAAATATCTCGCTTTGTTTGCTCATAAATACGGATAATCTGTTTTGCTCGTTCATATAGGATGGCTCCAGTTGGTGAAAGCTTTAATGATTTACGCGAACGGACAACTAATTCCGTTTCTAGCTCACGTTCAAGGTTCTTTATATGTAAGCTGACACTTGGCTGTGAAATATGTAGTATTTCTGCTGCTTTCGTAAAATTCTTAACCTCTGCAAGAGTAATGAATGTGCGTAATGCGTCGTAATACATACAATCAGCTCCTTGTTTATTAAAAACATTAATAATAACAATTACTTATATGTATTTTACTAATAATCAGTCGTTCGATAAAGTAAATGTAAGAGAACGAAAAGGAAGTGACCATGATGGGGAATACGGTTGGACAAAAGAAAACGAACCGTATAGCATTTTTTCAAGGAATCGGGATTACATTAATTATAGCTATCATAGCTAATTATGCGGCTAAGTTACCCTTTTTATCGATTATGGGTCAGCTTGTGATTGCGATTATAATCGGAATGATATGGAAGCAGGCAATTGGAGTTCCAAGCCATTTACAAAAAGGGGTGACATTTTCCAATAAAAAGCTGTTACGTTTAGGAATTATTCTATTAGGCATGAGGTTGAATTTGATAGATATATACCAGGCGGGAATCAGTGTATTTTTGATAGCAGCAATTTGTTTGGTATTTACATTGTTCGTAGTTTATGGATTAACAAGGTGGTTTGGTGTAGGAAAACGTTTAGGCATTTTAACTGCTTGTGGCACAGCGATTTGTGGTGCTGCAGCGGTCGTTGCAGTTGCTCCGCAAGTGAAGGCGAAAGATGAGGAAACCGCAGTTGGCGCAGCTACCGTTGCTGTTTTAGGAGCAATTTTCACCCTGATTTACAGTGTCATTTACTCCATTTTAAATTTATCACCTACAGGCTATGGTATTTTTACCGGAGCTACACTTCACGAAATAGCACACGTGATTGCTGCTGCTGATGTTGGTGGGAGTGAAGCGGTGGACTTAGCGGTAATTGTTAAATTAACGAGGGTGGCATTATTAGTGCCTGTCGTGATAGTAGTTGGTTACATGTTTCAACGAAGTGGAGAAAGTACGAACAAAAAAGTATCGATGTCCATTATTCCATGGTTTATATTAGGTTTTCTTGCAATGAGTGGTTTTAATACACTTGGTATTGTGTCAGAATCTGTTGCAAATACGATTGTCACAGTAGCATATTTATTAATTGCGATGGCGATGGCAGGGCTTGGTTTAAATGTTGATCTAAAGACATTTCGAAGATTAGGAATGAAATCATTTGCAGCGGGTATGGTTGGATCTGTTTTGCTCGTTATATTAGGCTACTCGCTTGTTATGCTATTTCAGTTAAATTAAGCGGCAAAAATGATATATCAAATGTTGATCTTGGATTATAATAAAAGCAAATGGAAATAGAAGGAGATTTCGTAATGACAACAGAAAAGGAAAAAATGATAGCAGGTGAATTATACAATCCATCTGATCAAACGTTAGTTCACGATCGTGAATCTTGCCGTATGAAAACGCGGTTGTTTAATCAAACTTTGGAAACGGATTTAGAAGAGCGAAAGAAGTTACTACAAGATTTACTAGGCTCTACCGGAGAGGATATATATATAGAGCCAACGTTTCGTTGTGACTATGGGTATAATATCTATATTGGTAATCATTTTTACGCCAATTTTGATTGTGTTATGCTTGATGTTTGTAAAATAAGAATTGGCAACAATTGCATGCTTGCACCTGGTGTGCATATTTACACTGCAACGCACCCGTTGGATCCGCATGCAAGAAACTCAGGGAAAGAGCTTGGCAAACCTGTTACGATTGGTGATAATGTATGGATCGGCGGGAGAGCAGTTATTAATCCAGGTGTAACAATTGGTAATAATGCTGTAATTGCCTCTGGATCTGTTGTAGTAAAAGATGTACCGGCAAATACTGTAGTTGGCGGGAACCCAGCTAGGGTGTTGAAGAAAATCCGGACACCTAATAATGTTTAGCGTTTTTTGGGTATAAAGTATTTAATTTATTGGCACTGTTATTATTTACATATAATTATGTCACTGTTTGAAAATATGCCACATCAAATATAAACTGGGGCATGTGTAGCGTCTATTTGATAAAGAGGTGCATATAGTGTTGTAGAACCTTTAGATAGGAGGTTTTACAATGCGGCATCAACGAGAAACAACATCATGCTTTCCTGATGGATACCGTTGGTGTGGTCCTGGTTGCAGTGGACCAGGTGAGCCCATTAATGATGTAGACGCTATTTGTAAAGCGCATGATATGTGTTACCGCCGTTCTAGAGATTATTGTAAATGTGACAAAGCATTTCTCGAACATATGCGTTTAAAAATCGACCCTCGAACAGCGAAAGGAAGGCATGCCCGTACCATGTATAATTATATGAGATTGCAAAGCTTATTTACTTGTGGGTTTAGAAGGTTTTAATAATGTTTATCTAATAACCATGGGGCGTACCCCATGGTTCATTTTAGGTGATAAAATCAGGAAATGCAGTTTGCAAATACAAATGCTTTAGAATAGAATCTTTATCTCTAAACGAAATCAAATAAGCGAGACATGAAATTGTGAACTTCGGCGAAAAAGTTGTGAACAAATTATCGTGTCCACTTGACAGACGTCGGTGCAACTTTCCTGTGAACTCCGGCGAATTCCTCGTGAACTCGAGCGATTTTCCTTGAACTTCCAATGTATATGCTTTTAACGTATAATAAAAATAGTTTAAACGTTGGGAGTAAAGGAAGGTAATCTATGACAGAGGATAATATAACACGAATATATATGCATGATAAGGAATATATCCTGATTGGTACGGCCCATGTCTCTAAACATAGTGCGGAACAAGTAAAAGAGGTCATAGAAGCGGAGAACCCTGATGCAGTATGTGTAGAGTTAGATGAACAGCGATATCAATCCGTTAAAGACGATAATAAATGGAAGAACATGGATATATTTAAGGTGATTAAAGAAAAGAAGGCTTCCTTGTTATTGATGAATTTAGCTATTTCTTCTTTTCAAAAACGAATGGCTAAACAATTTGGCATTAATCCAGGTCAAGAAATGATTCAGGGTATTGAATCAGCGGAACAAGTGAATGCAAAGCTTGTGTTGGCGGATCGTAATATTCAAATTACCTTTGCTCGAATTTGGAATAATATTGGGCTAAAAGGTAAAGCAATGCTGTTAACCCAAGTGATTGCGAGTATTTTCAGTAAAGAAACGATATCTGAAGAAGAACTGGAAAAAATGAAACAGCAAGACACGATCCACACCATTTTACAAGAATTTACGGATTCGTTTCCAAGGCTAAAAAAGCCTCTCATTGATGAACGAGATCAATATTTAGCTCAAAAGATTAAAGAAGCGCCTGGGAATAAAATTGTTGCCGTGCTTGGTGCGGCACATGTGCCTGGGATTAAAGAGCAAATTCAAAAAGATCATGATTTAAGTAAATTACGAGAAGTCCCACCAAAATCAAAATGGCCCAAAATCATCGGTTGGTCCATCCCTGTACTTATTTTGGCGATTATTGCATATACCTTTTATGCTAATCCTCAAGCAGGTTGGGAGCAAACATTAAGCTGGATTATCTGGAATGGCGGGTTATCCGCGATTGGTGCGTTGATTGCCCTTGGGCATCCGTTAACTATTTTAACTGCACTTATAGCAGCGCCGATTACTTCATTAAATCCATTGCTTGCAGCTGGATGGTTTGCTGGATTTGTGCAGGCATATGTTAAGAGACCTCATGTGCGGGATTTTGAGAGGCTGTCAGAGGATGTATTTACAGTGAAAGGTTTTTGGCGCAATAAAGTAACGCGAGTTTTATTAATCGTAGTGTTAGCAAATATTGGTAGCTCCTTAGGGACGTTTATTGGTGGGGTAGATGTAATTCGTGTGTTTTTAGAAAATTTATAGGGATAAGCTAAGCCCAACAGTTGGTTCGAGACTGTTGGTTTTTTTCGCAGAATAAGAAAGTATAAACTTAGGTGCTTATGGATAATGAAATAACCGAATAGTCACGTCCAGCGCATGAGCCCAGCAACTAGGCGACTTCACGAATCGCCCTACGATAAGTCATCATCGGTTCGTCACTAAGAGGGAGGCCGACTAAAACCGGGCTTGTCGCTCAGGCGTCGGCATACCCCTGTTTTTAGTAGCATGATTCCTAAATCTTTAGTTGATTCGTTCCATTCGCTACGTTGCTAAACGGGCGCCCCGCGCCTTTGTTCTGCTGTAAAAAAGCTGTATTGATTGAGCATTGCATGAGAAAACGCGTGTTAGAAGTAAAAGGAAATCTGGTAAAAAAGGGTAGTTTCCCAGGCGCATGTTGTTTAGACGGCGACTTGATTTTCGGTGTTCTGTAAACCGTTTATAACCATATCTGGCTGTGCAACCAAGCGAGAGATGGTAAACTTCTTTGCTTCATCGTATCTTTTGTATTTTCTGTGATATACTTACTAAAAAACCGTTCGTAACAATCGCTGATAATGTAACAATAAAAAGCTGTTTGAGACTTCATGAATTTTCTTTTTTGAACGGGAGATAGGTAGCTTGGCTATTTGTCATTCCTTCACAGTAAAAACGCTCTTTTTTTCAAATATAAAGGATAATGGACGTTGTGCCATAGAAAAATCATTTGACCAAGGTAGATGTACTACGTATCAAGACAAGCACACTAAGATTGTTAGATAGTCAAATTCTTATGTATAGTGCCCAGTTTAATCTTAAACATCCACAAGGTTAGTAAGGAGGTATCTGGATGCCTGTAGATAAGGAAATGCAAATTATTGACGATATAATGGAGAAAATCATTACGAAAGCGATGAAACCTGGTGAAAAGATTCCCTCAGAAAACAAGCTGGCAGATCAGCATAAAGTGCCGCGTATTACTGCTAGAAAAGCTTTAACAACCCTAGAAGCACGTGGCTATATTTATTCAGTACAAGGGAAAGGGCGCTTTTTAAAGGAGACATCCAAGCCAATTCAGTTGCACTTAACAGGAAATAGCAGTTTTACTGATAAAATGAAACGAGCAGGATACCGTTTGACAACCAAAAATATGTACTGTAACAAAATTAATTATGATAGTAAAATTTACGATACGCTACAGGCAAATCGAGAAGCAGCGATTTATAAAATTGGTCGCCTGCGATTAATTGATGATGAACCTATAGCGATTCACCAGTCGTTTGTAGATCAGGATCGGTTTCCGAATATAGCTCACGAAGGGTCGCAAATATTATCCATGTTTGCTTATTATCGCCAATTCGGTTATGAGGAATTTGCGAGTAAGCATTCCTTATTAAGTATTACGTTTCCCACTTCTTATGAACAGGAGCTGTTATCATGTAGTAGCATGGTTCCTCTCATCGTGCTGGAAACGGACTGTATTGATAGAAAGACTAAGAAAGTACTGGAATATACGAAAATACTGTATCGAAGTGATAAATTCAAATATGATATTACGTCAGAAGGAAGTCGGTGAGGTCTATCTGGACCTTTCCGATTTTTTTGTAAGATAAGAAAGCATAAAATGAGGTGCTTATGAGTAACGAAATAACCGAATAGCCACGTCCGGCGCATGAGCCCAGCAACTAGGCGACTTTAGAAATGCACCCTACGATAAGTCATCATCGGTTCGTCGTTAAGGGGAAGGCCGACTAAAACCGGGCTCGCCGCTCAGGCGTCGGCATACCCCTGTTTTTAGTGGCATGATTCCTTTATCTTTAGTTGATTCGTTCCATTCGTTCCATTCGCTACGTTGCTAAACGTGCGCCCCGCGCCTTTGTTCCACTATAGGAAAGTATAAGATTTTAGGCTTTATCTTGCATATAAGCTATTGTAAAGACTCCGATTTCAAGGGTTGGTGACAAAACTTGTCCTGCACTAAGTCTAAGTGGAAATAACAGTACCTAAACACCGGTTCGTTTAGAAATATTGAGGTTATATCCGCATTAATTATTAGAATAGAGTTAAAATTGTTAATTTTATGTAAATTAAGTGGTTTTCATATTGCTTTTTCACTAAGACTACTACATAATGATTTTAGTGAATACTGTGTAACATTTAAACATACCTCATATTTATAAAAAAAGCTAGAAAAATGTACATATTGTCGATAAAATAGTTCTGAATAATCAGATAAAAATACGTAAACGGAGGATTTGCAGTGAATATTACTTTGAACAATATTTCGATGCAATTTGCAGAGGTGACAGCCGTAGATCGCTTATCTGTAACTATTGAAGAAGGGAGTTTAGTTTCCTTACTTGGACCTAGTGGTTGTGGGAAAAGTACCACCTTGTTCATGTTAGCAGGGCTATATCAACCGACTTCAGGTGAATTATATTTTGGTGAACAGTTGATGAATAAAGTGTCGCCAGAGAAACGACAAATTGGCATGGTATTCCAAAATTATGCACTTTATCCACATATGACGGTTTTAAAAAATATTATGTTTCCATTGAAAATGGCCAAAGTAGCTAAAAAAGAGGCAAGAGAAAGTGCGATAGCGATGGCTGAGCTTGTGCAAATAGGGCATCTTTTAGAAAGAAAACCCAGCCAGTTATCGGGAGGTCAGCAGCAACGCGTTGCAATCGCAAGAGCGCTTGTGAAAAAACCTAAATTGTTGTTATTAGATGAACCATTATCTAATCTGGATGCTAGACTTCGTTTAGAAATGCGTGAAGAGATTAGGCGTATACAACAAACGATAGGGATTACTACGGTTTTCGTAACACATGATCAAGAAGAGGCCCTCAGTATATCCGATAAAATTTTATTAATAAAAGATGGTAAATATCAACAGTATAGTGATGCGAGAGAAATTTACGAATATCCACAGAATGAATTTGTAGGTCGGTTTTTAGGCAATCCGCCTATGAATCAATTACCTGCTGTATTAGAAACAAATAAACAATTCGTGAGATTAGAAGACACAGATCAGCGAATAGCGATTACTAAGCAAGTAACGCATGAAGTTGAACCACAGGAACAAGTTATTGTTGGAGTAAGACCTGAGGACTTATTTGTACAGTCAGAAAATGAACAAGGGGGGATCACAGGAGAAACAATGATGGTAGAGCGGATTGGCAGAGACAATCTGTTAAATATACAAGTTGGTAAACGGAAGATAAGGGCTATTGTATCACCAGATACAGAAGTTACGATTGGAAAAAAAGTTACGCTAGGTATCCGGCCTGGATATTGTCATTTATTTCATGCGGATACTGGAGAAAGCTTGCTGATGGACGAGCCTATTCATTCAGCACTGAAGGAGAGGGTGACATGCTGAATGAGAAACCAACATGGGAAAAAACATTAAAAGCAGGTTTGTATTTGTTACCTGCTCTTCTCATTATCGGTGTATTTAACTTATATCCAATTGTTAAATCATTCTTTATGAGCTTTTATACAGATTACGATTATTTTGAAGACACGGTTTACGAACGTGGCTTGGATAATTATACGTATATTTTTACAGATGAAGCATTTTGGGAGTCCATGTCTAACACGTTTATTTATGTCCTAGGTGTTGTGCCAATTTCAATTGTATTATCTTTAGGTATAGCGATTATGTTAAATCAAAGTATTCGGTTACGAGGATTATTTCGAACTATCTATTTTATTCCATTTGTTACATCTGTTGTTGCCGTATCCATTGTATGGCGATGGATTTTTCATACGGAATACGGTGTTTTAAATTATTTTTTAGGCTTTTTTGGAATAAATGCGATTGAATGGCTAACGGATCCACAATGGGCGATGCCATCATTAATCATATTGGCGGTGTGGAAAGGGCTGGGCTATAACATCATTATTTTTTTAGCGGGCTTACAGAATGTCAGTAAACAATACTATCTAGCTGCCCAGATTGATGGTGCTTCTAAATGGGAAAGATTCAAAAATGTTACAGTTCCACTTATTTCGCCGACAACATTTTTTATTTCGATTGTTTCCATTATAAATGCATTTAAAGTGTTTGATGAGGTTTTTGCTTTATTTGGTGGTCAGCCTGGTCCAGCGGGAAGCGCACAAACCATTGTTTATTATATTTTTAATCGTTTTTATCAGGATTGGGACTTTGGAGTAGCTTCTGCTGCAGCATATATGCTTTTTCTAGTCATCTTCGTTTTCACTTTAATTCAGCTGTATGTTGGGAAGAAAAAGGTTAATTATTAGCAAGGAAGGAGTAGATTGTATGGTGAAAAAAGAGGCAATGTCAAAAGGGTTTATTTACATTTTATTAACGCTCGGTGCTATCCTCATGCTCCTTCCATTTGCTTGGATGATTAGTACATCATTAAAGTCGGCAAATGAGGTTATGATTATGCCGCCAAAATGGATTCCAACCGATATTCAATGGGAGAATTATGCCAAAGCTTTTGAAGTTGCGCCATTTGCACGTTATGCCTTCAACAGTATTGTTGTGTTGGTGCTTAGCACACTTGGAGAATTAATTACAACCATTTTAGCTGCCTATGCTTTTTCGCGCATTAATTTTTATGGGAAAAATATTGTTTTTGCGGTGTTGCTCGGGACGATGATGGTTCCAGGAGAAGTGCTATTGACACCAAATTTTGTAACGCTTGTGCATCTGGGCTGGATTGACCAGTATGAAGCATTAATTGTCCCTTGGATTGCGAGCATATTTTCTATCTTTCTATTGCGGCAGTTTTTCTTAAGTATTCCTGAAGAGCTTGCTTATGCGTCTAAAATTGATGGCTGCAATGACTTTAAATTTTTGTGGACAATTATGGTGCCACTTGCAAAGCCGGCCCTAATTACGATTACTTTGTTAAAAGCGATTGGAAGCTGGAATGCGTTTCTATGGCCGTTAATTGTTACGAATTCGGAGGAAATGCGTACACTTCCTGTCGGTTTAACGGCTTTTAGCACAGAGACAGGGACGGTTTATGAGCTATTGATGGCAGCTTCAACGATGATTATTTTGCCAATGATTATCTTATATATTATTTTACAAAAGTACATCATTGAAGGGGTAGCAAAAGCGGGCGTAAAAGGATAGCTGAAGACTTTTTAATTTTACTTCTTTGTAAAAAAAGAAGGTTAACCATATATGAATACATCTATTATTGGAGGGTATGGTATGAAAAAGATTATTATGTTTTTAGTGATTACTATGCAAATCATGGTACTGGCTGCATGTGGGAATGAAGAGAAACAGAAAGAAGATAAAGAGGCAGAAAAAGCAACAGCAACTTCTATTCCAGATAGTTTGGAAGAACCTGTAGAAATTGAGTTTTGGCATGCAATGACAGGTGGACTGGAAGAAACATTAAAAACAATCACAGATGAATTTAATCAGTCACAGGAAAATATTGAAGTTACATTAGTTAGCCAAGGATCATATGGTGATTTATCCCAGAAATTAATGGCTTCCGCTAAAGCTGGTGATGCACCAGTAATGACACAGGCATATGAAGATTGGATGACACAGTATATTGACAATGATTTGATTGCAGATCTTACGCCGTACATTGAACATGAGAAGCATGGCTGGTCGGAAGATGAATTAAATGATATCGTCGAAGTTTTCCGTAAAGCAAATACGTGGGAGGATAAAATGTATGGTGTTCCATTCAATAAGAGTACAGAAGTGCTTTATTATAATGAAGATATGCTTGCTGATAACGATCTAGAAGTTCCAACAACATGGGAAGAGTATAAACAAGCTGCTGAGAAATTGACAACAGAAAAAGATGGTACATCTATTGTCGGATTAGGTTTTGAGAACTCTATCGGTTTATCTTTCCCAACATATGTTCGCCAAACAGGTGGAAAGACAATTGATGCAGAAGAAAATAAGGTTACTTTCGATACACCGGAGGCGAAAACGGCTCTTGAATTTCTAAACGGTATGGTTGCGGCAGGACATGCTCGCCTTGCCGGAGAAGATGGTTATATGTCTGGACCGTTTGGTCGTGGGGATGTAGCAATGTATGTTGGTTCTTCAGCAGGAATATCCTTTGTAGGAGCGGAAGCTGAAAGTAAGATCAATTGGTCTGTAGCACCACTTCCAAAGGGGAAGGAAGCTGCAACGGCATTCCAAGGCACGAATTTAACGATGTTTAACTCTGCTTCAGAAGAAGAGAAACTAGCAGCTTGGGAATATATGAAATTTTTAACAAGTAAAGAACAAACAGTGTATTGGGCGAAATCAACAGGCTATGTACCTGTACGTGATTCAGCTTTAAATACAGACGAATGGAAGCAGTATATTCAAGAAAACCCAGAATTTGGAGTAGCAGCTTCACAGTTTGATGCTGGTTATTATGACCCAAATATAAAAGGTAAATCTGGTATTCAAGAAGTACTAGATAAAGAAATTCAGGCTGTTTTATTACAAGAGAAGACAGTGGAAGATGGATTAAAGGATATCCAAAAAGATGCTCAAAATGCAGTGGATAAGGCGAATAAATAAGTGGTAGTATAGTGATTTTGCGGAAGGGGTCTGGTCATGACTCCTTCTTGACATTTGAAAGATAGGTGAGATGAAGAATGGATAATGGTAATACGGAAATCCGTTTTTGGGGAGGATTACGGACAATTGGAGGAACGATCATTTCAATTGAATACGAGAAAGCTAGAATTGTTTTTGACTTTGGTTTTATTTTCAGTTCTGGTTCCAATATTTTAGACGGAGACGTTAGAGTTAGAAAGAGTAAGCAAGTAGCTGATTATCTTGCTTTAGGTATCTTACCAGCTATTGATGGTATATATCGAGGAGAAGATATACAAGGAATAAACCTCTTGGCAAAAGAGCAGGATGAGCGTGAAACTGTTGTACTTGTTTCCCATATGCACTTAGATCATATGGGAGGAGCTGGGATGATAGATCCGGATATTCCAATATATGTAACAGATGATTCATTAAAGTTATATGAAACTTTAGAAGTAGTAGGAGAGGCAGTACCGGGGTATACTCCCAATTTTCGAGCTTGTACATATGGGGCAACGTTTTATGTGGGGCACATAGCAATTACGCCAATTGCGGTGGATCATGATGTTATTGGTGCTTGCGGATTTTATATAGAGACACCAGATGTTGCGCTTTTTTATACTGGAGATTTTCGGTTGCATGGCAATCACCCAAATATGATTGAGGCTGCTGTGGAGTATGTTAGAAGTCGCGGACTTGATGTTTTAATTATGGAAGGCACAACATTGCATAGTGTTGAAGATATGAAACAACCACTCGTGGCAGACCCTTCTCTACCAAAAAATATGTTACGAGAAGCGGAAATAGTTAATAGAATGCTAGAGATTTGTAAGCAAACAGATGGATTAGCGTTTTTTAATATATATCATCGTAATATCGAACGATTAGAAGCGCTAATTCAGGTAGCGAAAGTGTCGAACCGAAAGCTGATTTTTGAATTGGAAACTGCTTATATTGCTAGTCGATTTTTAAAGGGAACTGATTTTTCTGTATATCAATCTGCGGACGTAAAGCAGCAAAGGGAGAACAGTACATTACCAATTTGGATGGAGCAGCTATTGGCACTTTATGAAACTGTAGACAAAGATCTGGTAAACCTTCATCCCAATCAATTTTTATTACAAATTAGCTATGAAAACGCACTTGAATTATTAGATTTAAATTGCGAAAATAGCGTTTACTTACATGCAAACGGTATGCCACTTGGTGATTATGATCCTAACTATCAGCGATTAATTGATTTCCTTCATAAACAAGGGATTCCCCGTTATGATGTTGGAACAAGCGGGCATGCTGCACCGCAACATTTAAAGTATGTATTGGAAAGATTAAAGCCATCTACATTCATTCCACTGCATAGCTTTTATCCAGAACGACTCGTCCCAGATCATAGTCGTTTATTTTTGCCGGAATATGGTGTTACCTATGGGATCAAGCAGAACAAAATCATTAAAAAGGGATTGCAAGTAGATGAAAAATCACTTCATTAACAAGTAATGATAAAAAGGCGTTAGTGTGTTATGCACTAGCGTTTTTTTAAAAGATAAGCAAGTATAAAATTAGGTGCGTGAGGATGAAATAACCGCATAGCCACGATCGGCTCATGAGCCCAACAACGATGCGACTTCACGAATCAACCCTACGATAAGGCATCATCGGTTCGTCGCTAAGAGGAAGGCCGACTAAAAACGGGCTTGCCGTCCAGACGTCGGCAACCACTGTTTTAGTGGCATGATTCCTTTATCCCGTAAAAAGGCGTTGTAGACTCCCACTTCAAGAATGGAAGATGTGAGCTAAACAAGTCGAAGTGGGAGGTAACAGCACCTAAATTCCCGATTCGTTCGACTAACAATCAGCGGGGCTGGAAGAAAACCCCGCTGATTGAAGGTTCACTTTATCTTAAGTTGATTCGTTCCATTCGCTATGTTGCTAAACGGGCGCCCCGCACCTTTGTTCAAGAATAAGAAAGTATAAACTTAGGTGCTTATGGATAATGAAATAACCGAATAGTCACGTCCAGCTCCACCGCCCAGCAACTAGGCGACTTCACGAATCGCCCTACGATAAGTCATCATCGGTTCGTCGCCTCACCGTGATTCCTTTATCTCAGTTGATTCGTTCCATTCGCTACGTTGCTAAACGGGCGCCCCGCACCTTTGTTCATTCTAAAACTTTTCAGGCTTTGTTAGTGTATTAACAATGTGTATCCTCAAATAATAGTTTTTTATGTAAACTTGTCTCCAGTTGTAACCAATCCATTACAAAAAACTATCTCTTTAAGGTTATTCCGTTCTTTTCTTTGAATTATAAATAGTTATTTACAAAGACTTTACGATATTTTAAAACACAGCAACTTGGCAACAAGTTACTATGAGTTGTAAAGGAGGATGTATGCATGAAACGACGGAGAAGAACAGAGATTCTTGTTCAAGCGAATACCGATTTGGCAAAAAGCTTGGCATATCAAATTAAGCAGACATACACCTACAAGGAAATTGTAGCCCCGCAATATGGATTAACGATGGTAAAGATGCGGGAAAGCGCAAAAAAATCCTTATTCTATATTGGTGAAATGCTTGTTACGGAAGCAAAAGTGGAAATTAATGAGCAGATTGGCATTGGTGTAGTGCAAGGAATGCAAGATGATTTAGCAACAAATTTAGCTATTATTGATGCTGCCTACAATGCACAATTACCAGAAACATTAGCTTGGGCAGATGTCTTATTAGAAGCTGAAGCAGACATACATCATAAACGAGCAAAGCAGCAAGCAGAGCTAATGGAAACAAAGGTAAGCTTTGAAACTATGGATGTTTAAGTGCTTCACATATTAAGACTTGTACAGCGGTACTGTTTTTAATCAGTTGAAATATTTGCTAGTTAATAAACGAAACTAAGGAAGAAATTAGACAGCTTCTTAAAATATAAGATCAGGAGAGAGATTGTATGCCTATAGATCTAGTTCATGATTTACAAAAGGTGTATCGAAAAGTATTGGACAGCATGGCTCGTCCAGGGAAGATAGCTAATTTAGAAGAATTTGCAGAACGATTTAATTATGAGGTTGCGTGTTACAATACGACGTTACTGATTGCAATGACATTATTGGACGGAGAAGTATCGTTTCATGTAATTACGGAGAATAATCAGTTAGTAGAAGAAAAGATCGCCGCTTATACGTTGGCAAAGCATGCACCTGTAGAAAAAGCAGATTTTATTATTGTGTTAAAGGATGCTACAGATGCTTCAATTATTGAAGGGATGGCAGCCTGCGAAAAGGGAAACCTGATTGATCCGCAGCATTCTTCCACATGGGTAATGGAAAGCAGTGTTCTCCTATCTAATCAGACTCAGCTACGACTCACCGGTCCAGGGATTGAGAGCCATATTGATTTACATACCAGTTTATCGCCAAGCGTTTGGCAAGCTAGGAGCGAAGCAGTACAAGAATATCCGTTAGGAATAGACCTTATGCTAACGGATGATAGTTTGCAAGTTGCCTGTGTGCCTAGAACAACGAACGTTTCTGTACGGGAGGTGGAGTAAATGGGCTATGTAGCTGTCAAAGGTGGAACGAAGGCAATTGAGGCGTCCATTAATCGATTAACATATGATCGTTTAAAAGAAAGAGAAATCATTGAAGTTAAAACCATTATGGCTACGATGCGTGCACTTGTGGACCAAGTTATGTCTGAAAGTAGCCTATATTCGCCATTTCTAGCTGCACTAGCTATAAAGCAGGCGGAAGGGAGCATGGAAGAGGCAGTATTCATTATGCGGGCACACCGTTCTACGTTACCAAGACTTTATTATAGCAATATCGTGGAGTCCGAGTCGATGCTAGTAGAACGTCGTATATCTGCAAGCTTTAAGGATATTCCTGGTGGTCAAATATTAGGATCTACTACGGATTACACGCATCGTTTACTCGACTTTTCATTGGTTTCAGAAACACGATCAGAAAATGAGCAGTGGATTAAACAGTTTATGGAGCAGATGGAGCATGAAGTGGCTACATCAGGGGAAGTGGTTTATTTTCCAAAAGTAGTCGATTATTTGCGAGAAGAAGGCTTATTTGTAGCGCATGAACCGGATAATACGAGCCCAACAGATATTACGAAAGAAAATCTTTCCTTTCCAGCTTCCA
This sequence comes from Virgibacillus pantothenticus, assembly GCF_018075365.1. Classification (GTDB taxonomy): domain Bacteria; phylum Bacillota; class Bacilli; order Bacillales; family Amphibacillaceae; genus Virgibacillus; species Virgibacillus pantothenticus. The sequence goes on along the minus strand of NZ_CP073011.1, from coordinate 4,549,335 downwards.
GAAGTGCTAGATTACAGACGTTAACGCGTGGGCAAACAGGAGCAGTGACAGCACTTGGCTATGCTTCTTTACGAGGGTACGGTCAAGTTCACCCGACGGTTGGTGAGGTCCGTGTTGGAAAGCTACCAATTTATGTTGGTCATCCAAACGAACCGAACCAAACGGAAGAAGACAGCTACTATATTGGAGAAATTAAAGTTTCGGAAGTCGAGTCGTTTGTTCCTGTCTCTGTTAAAAACGAACAAAACGAGGAAGAATTAGATTTTGAGATTGGCTATGGCGTATGTTATGGGCAAAATGAAACAAAAGCAATTGCGATGAGCATTTTAGATCAATGTTTAGAGCATCCAGAGGCTAGCTTTCCAACGCATGATGAAGAGTTTGTTTTGCTGCATATTGATTCGGTGGAAGCAACCGGCTTTATATCGCATCTGAAACTCCCACACTATGTTACATTCCAGTCCAAATTGGATAGTGTTCGTGAAGTAAAAAGAAAGGGGGAGAACTATGAATAATACGACTCATTTTGCGTTTTTTGATGAAGGGTCTAAGAAGGAAATTCGTCGGACGACATTGAAGGCAGTAGCAATTCCAGGCTATCAGGTTCCATTCGCTTCCAGAGAAATGCCGATTGCAAGAGGGTGGGGAACAGGAGGCTTGCAGCTTACCTTATCATTAATCGGCAAAGAAGATACGTTAAAAGTCATTGATCAAGGTGCCGATGAATCGGTGAACGCTGTTAGCATTAAAAAGCTCGTGCAGCAAACAACGGGAGTTGAAGTAACCGATCATACAGAAGCAGCTTCCTTAATTCAATCCAGACACCGAATTCCAGAGGTCCCGCTAACAGAGGAGCAAATTTTAGTGTTACAGGTTCCAACACCTGAGCCATTACGTGATGTAGAAGCAAGCGAATATGTAACAAAACGCTTGCATGCTGAAGAAGAATATAGTGGAGCTTGGCTCTTGTTATTTGAACAAATTATGAAATACGGGAAAACAGCGACAGGTGCGGATCATCCAGTATACGTAAATGGTCGTTATGTCATGGCACCAAGTCCAATTCCAAGATTTGATAATCCGAAAATGCATATATCCAAAGCATTGACATTACTCGGAGCAGGCCGAGAAAAGAAAATTTACGCTGTTCCGCCTTATACAGATGTCACATCCCTTGCATTTGAAGACTATCCATTTGCAGTGGAAACATTTGCAGGTCATGCATGTCATTTATGTGGTGCAACAGATGTTTTCCTTGATGAACTCGTTGATGAAGCAACAGGCATAGCTTATTATCAGTGTAACGATACCAGCTACTGTATAGATAGATTGAACAGCCAAGAGCAAGTGGAGGTGGAACATCATCATGCGTGAAGAGCCTATATTGCGTGTACGCAACTTAAATAAACAGTTTGGAAGAGGATGTGTCCATTGCCGCGATAAAGGGAAGCGACAGTTGGAGAAAAATTATTGCCCAACTTGTGGAACAGTTTACGCGTGTCAGGATGTTTCGCTGGATTTATTTCCAGGAGAGATATTAGGAATTGTTGGCGAAAGCGGCAGTGGAAAATCAACGATGATGCAATGTCTTTATTTTGATGCTTCCGTTACTTCTGGTGAGGCTTATATCCATAACGGAGAATTAAATGGTCAAAATGTATTTAAACTGTCACAACAGAAAAAACGATATATTCGCAATCACAAATATGGGATGGTTTATCAAAATCCGGTAAACGGACTGAAGATGAATTTTTCTTCCATGGGAAATATTGCCGAAAAGCTTATTGCAGCTGGTAACCGAAACGTAGCTTCTATGGAAAGAACAGGACATCAACTGCTTGAGCATGTGCAAATACCACTGTTTCGATCAAAGGAGGAACCACAAAATTTCTCTGGTGGAATGCAACAGCGGGTGCAAATTGCAAAGGCCTTGTCGAATAATCCACCGATTTTATTTTTGGATGAGGTTACAACAGGGTTAGACTTGTCTGTTCAGGCAAATGTGCTGGATTTAATTAAGGAAATTCAACGGGAATGGGGCATTAGTATGATCGTAGTTTCCCACGATCTGGCAGTTATTCGCATGTTAGCGGATCGAACGATGGTAATGCTAAACGGTTCCGTAATCGAAGAAGGTTTAACGGATCAAATCTTAGAAGATCCACAACATGCTTATACGCAACGCTTAGTTTACTCGTTATTATAGGAGGGGCACGTACTGTGTATGTTATTCATAATGGAAAAGTGATTACAGAAGAAACGATACTTGAAGGTCACGCTGTCCTTGTAAAGGGGGAGACTATTCAAGCAATTATTCGAGAAACAGAAATCGATAGCTATCCAGAGGCTAAAAGAATGAATGCCAACGGTGGCTATATTTCTCCAGGCTTTATCGATATCCATTCAGACTATATTGAGACGGTGGCTTCACCACGCCCAACGAGTATGATGGATTTTAATATTAGCTTAAGAGAAGCTGAAAAAATATTAATTGGTCACGGGATTACAACGATGTTTCACTCGTTATCGTTTTATCGCGAGGACGCTTTTGACCATAAACCGATTCGGCAGCCGAAACACGTACAGCGGATGGTCGATGCGATTGCGAATACACATCATGAATTACATTTAATTCGCCATCGATTACATGCTCGCTTTGAAATCGACAATATTGCAGAAGTCGACCAGTTAATCCGTAATATTGAAGCAGATAAGGTACATTTATTATCATTTATGGACCATACACCTGGTCAGGGGCAATATCGAGATTTAGAAGTGTATCGGGAAACATTGTTAGGTTACCGTGATTTATCTGATGAGGCTGTACAGACGATTATTTTGGAACGGCAAAACGTAGAATGCATGACCATTGAACGCATACAAGAAGTTGCTGAGCTAGCGATAGCCAAAGGAATAGCAGTAGCCTCTCATGATGATGACAATATAGATAAGCTTCATCTCGTAAAATCTTTCGGAACGACGATTAGTGAGTTCCCAATCACACTGGAGATTGCCAAAAAAGCAAAAGAGCTTGGACTGAAGACGATAGCCGGTGCACCTAACGTATTACTCGGAGGATCTCATTCAGGGAATTTATCAGCAGCCGAAGCAATAAGAGAAGATTGTATTGATATTTTATGTAGTGATTATTATCCAGCAGCTTTGCTACACGCTATTTTTTCCTTAAGTGAAACGCACGGAAATGATTTACATGACATGTTTATGAAAGTAACCCTTAATCCAGCCAGAGCTGTACGAATGGATGATGAAATAGGATCGATAAAGCCAGGAAAAAAAGCAGATATGATTGTTATTGAGCGAATGGATGACGGTTATCCCATGTTAACTGCAACGATGGTAAACGGTGTATTAATGACAACAACGAATTACCGTATGAACGAATGAAAGGGAGGTACCATTAAATGGCAATGCTGCAAGTAAAAGACTTTGGCAAACGATTTACCATTCATCACTTGGGCAAAACGAGGCAAGCAGTTGAACATATTCATTTTTCATTAGAGCAAGGAGAATTTCTTGGTGTTGTCGGTAAAAGCGGCAGTGGTAAATCAACGATCTTAAAAAGTATTTATCGTACGTACCGTCCAGATACAGGAAGCATTATTTATGATTCTGCACGTTATGGGTTAATTGATTTAACCCATGCAACAGAACGGGAAATCCTTTATTTACGAAAGCACGAAATCGGTTATGTATCGCAATTTTTAAATGTGATGCCTCGGACAACATCGCGGGAGCTTGTTGAGAAAGCATTGTTGGAAATGGGAGCAACAGAAGCAGATGCAAAATTGGAAGCAGAGAAGGCTTTAACACATTTTGAATTGGATCAGAAGCTTTGGGATAATTACCCGAATACTTTTTCCGGTGGAGAAAAGCTGCGGTTAAATATCGCCATGGCTACTGTCAAAAAACCACGACTTCTATTACTTGACGAACCAACAGCCAGCTTGGACCAGCAATCGAAAATAAAGGTACGTGAGATTATTGAAAAGCTGAAAGCAAGTGGAACGACATTAGTTGGTATTTTTCATGATATAGAATTTATGGATGGCTTATGTGATCACGTCTTTGATATGCAATTCAGCCCAGATAAAGCTGTTAAAGAAGGCGTTATTCATGAAAGCTGATCTTCATGTGCATAGCACGTATTCGGATGGTTCCGATCATGTAGAGATGGTACTAGCACAAGCGAAACAACGCGGAGTGACACAAATCAGCTTTGTTGATCACGATAGCATAGATGGTCTTAAAGAAAAACAAGCTTTAGGGAAAAATTATGGTATTGAAGTGATCCCAGGCATTGAAATTTCTGCTTATGATTTTAAACGTAATCGAAAGGTACATGTACTTGGATATGATTATCACCCGGAGGCAAAAAATATAGCAGCAATCTGCCAAACGGTCCGAAGCAGGCGACAAGCCCATACGCTATGGCAAATCAAACAGCTTAATCAGCATGGCTATTCTATTGACCCGCAAGCGGTGATTAAAGCGGCACGTCCAAGCGAAACAATTTATAAGCAGCATGTTATGCAGCAAATCACGTTAGCGCCCTACGCTTCCTCTACTTATCAAGAGCTGTACCGTAAGTTGTTTAAAGGAGAAGGCCCAGCCGCAGGTGATATAGAATACGTTGACGCTTTTCTTGCGGTAGAGGCAATTGTTGCAGATGGTGGTATTGCTGTTGTTGCCCATCCTGGCCAGCTTAATTCGTATGATATCATTTCGGAACTTGTGGAGGTTGGTTTAGGAGGGATTGAAAGAAATCATCCTGATCATACGACAGAAGATCATCAACGTGTAGAAGCATTAGCTAAGCAGTACGAGTTAGTAATGACGGGAGGAAGTGACTATCATGGCAGTTTTGGCGCTCCAGTAGAGATAGGTGCTATTACAAGTCCTTCCTTTTTGTACTATAGGATATTATAAGATTTTCAAGGTTTATAGTATAAGAAAAACTACAGCTTTCGGCATACAGATTTGGGATACCAAGTCTTTCTGACATCTACATTTGTAAATTGAATTTTTAATTATATTTAGGGAGTGTAAAGTTACTAAATTAAATGTAAAAATGTTGTAAATATAAACCTTATTCAGTTAAGTTGTGTTTTAATAGTAGAGGGAAAGCAGGCTAGCTCGTCATAAGGAGGGAATGCTCGCTTACGCAATAATTTATAAAGAACTTCCATTCTAAGTGTCTATGCTATCAAATAATCTATGAATGAAGGAGCGTTATCATGAAGAAGACGTTAATTAAATTTGGTGTTTTGCTTTTATTAGCTGTATTTGCGGTAGGATGTTCAAAAGGAAATGCTAGTAGTGAAAAAGAAGAAGCAGAAGTAGATGATGTGATTGATGTTGTTTGGTATCCAAACGAATCTGGGGAAGATTTGAAATCCTCTCGTGATGAGATTGGAAGGGTCATCGCTGACGCTACTGGAAAAAAAGTAGAGCACCATCTAACAACAGATTATGCGATTGCAATTGAGACATTAGTAAATAATAACGCAGACGTGGCGTTTATGGGTGCACAAGGATACATCGAAGCAAATAAAAGCAACGATGCCATTCAGCCAATTGTTGTTCCAACTGGCCCATCTGGTACGTTAGATGATGCCGTTTATCACAGCTGGCTTGCGGTAAATGTGGATGATCAGGAAAACTATAAAAAAGATGGGGAATATTCATTGGATACGATAGCGGATAAGAAATTTTCGTTCGTTTCCAACAGCTCGACTTCTGGCTTTAAAGTACCTTCAGCAAGCATTCTTGCGCACTTTACAGAACAAGAGGAGTATAAAGACTTAACCGAAGAAGACTTAATGGAAGGTGGACCGCTTTTTTCTCAAGTACTTTTTGGGAACTCCCACCAAGGTTCGGCAGTTAATTTACTGGATGGGAATGCGGATGTAGCGGCATTCTGTGATACATGTGTGGAAAACTATGTAGAAGTTGCTGAAGGCGAAGAAAATAAAGAGGGGTCTGTTTACAAAGTAAAAGACGATGCTGCGCAGCCATTTAATAAAGTAGCTGGAAAAGAATTTACGTTAATGAGTGTGACACCTGTCCTTAATGCGCCATTTGCAGCAAACATGGATACATTAGGTGAAGAAGACTTTAAAAAATTGCAAGAAGCATTAAGTGCAGATGAAGTTGCTAATAATGAAGGAATTTTTGTACCAGAAGACTCAGGAGAATCAGCATTATTCTTTAAAACGGACAAAGAACGATTTGCGCCAGCAGAGGACAAGTGGTTTGATCCAATCCGTGAGCTTCAGTAATCAAATAGCCATGTAGAGTATATCTAATCCAATCGGGATACTCTACAGGCAGATTCATCCCATATGTAAGTGTCTTAAAACTACCGCTTGAAGGCTGAAAGTCGAAACAAAGAAGTCAAAGCGGTAGTAACGACACTTAAACACCCAATTCATTGGGTCCGTAAGATGTTGCTCACGTGAGGCGTGACACGTGGAAAAAGTGTTCTTCTTTTTTCCAGGATGCCTGCGTTTTTAGCCTTTGTTCTACTTCAATCAGTGGGAAAGAAAACCAAGTTGATGAAGTTTCATTATATAGGAGGGAGCCTACCCATGGCACTGTTACAAATTGCAGGACTTAGTAAATCGTACGATAACGAAACAAAAGTATTAAAAGATATTTCTTTTAACGTCGAGGCTGGAGAGTTTGTTTCCATTATTGGTCCATCTGGTGCAGGAAAATCTACACTATTACGCTGCATTAATCGAATGGTCTCGATTAGTAGTGGGGAAGTTATTTTTGATAACGCACAAGTAACTAGTATGAAAAAGCGTGCATTACGACAGCTGCGCACGAATATCGGCATGGTGTTTCAGCATTATAATTTGGTTCCACGTTTAACAGTTATTGAAAATGTGCTCCATGGACGTTTTGGTTATAAGTCTACTTTGCAAGGTGTGCTAAGCAGATTTACGGAAGCAGAAAAAGAGCAAGCTTTTTATCTGCTTCGTAAGCTTGGCATCGAAGAGCATGCTTATAAACGTTGTGATCAGTTGAGCGGTGGACAGCAGCAAAGAGTGGGTATTGCTCGTGCACTTATTCAAGATCCAAAGCTCGTCCTCTGTGATGAACCGATTGCCTCACTTGATCCCAATTCTTCGAAGATCATTATGGATCATTTAAAGTCTATCACTTCTGAATTAGGGATAACTTGTCTAGTCAATTTACATCAAGTGGAAGTAGCGCAGCAATATTCCGACCGAATTATCGGTTTGAATCAAGGGGAAGTCGTATTTGATGGTTCAAATTATCAACTGACAGAGGATAAAATTAATCGTATTTATGGTACGCAAGTGCGAGAATTAATTACAGTGTGAGGAGAAATTAACGTGAGTGAAAAGGTGATGCAAAAACGCAAATGGCAAACGACGATTGCTCTGTCCATTATCATTGCAATTACGTATTTATCTGCAGCAATAACGAATTTTAACTTCATTGACGGCTTAGCAGCGTTTCCGGCGGCGATTGGATGGATGTTCTCTCATTTACTTATTACGCAAGAATCGCTAGAAAAGCTGCCAACAATTTTAGGAAAGTTAAATGAGACCATTTTTATGTCCATTGCGGCAACGACAACGGCTGCAGTAGTTTCTATTTTTCTAAGCTTAATGGGATCGAAAACGACGAGTGTCAATGGCTTTTTAAGTACGTTTGCTCGCTTTATTGCATCCGTATCACGTAATATTCCAGTCGTTGCTTGGGCGTTGATTTTGTTACTCTCCTTTGGGCAAAATTCAATAACTGGCTATTTAGCTTTATTTGTAGGAACGGTCGGATTTTTAACAAGGGCGTTTATTGAGTCCATTGATGAAGCAAGTCATAGCGCTGTTGAGGCGCTGACTGCTACAGGAGCAACGTATTTTCATATTGTAAATAAAGCAGTGTTACCCCAGAGTTTACCGCAAATGATTAGCTGGATTTTATTTATGATTGAAACGAATATCCGCAGTGCAACACTAGTAGGCATTTTAACAGGGACAGGCATTGGGTATACATTTGATATGTATTATAAATCAATGAACTATAATGCGGTTGCGCTCGTCACCTTCAGTATTGTTATTGCGGTAATCATCATTGAATTAATTTCAAACTATATACGGAAGGTGATTATGTAATGGAAACAGTAATGAAACCAACGTATATAAAACGCAAGAAAAATGGACGGATATCGATCAAGGCGGGGAGCAAGTCAGAGCGGGTCATTCGTTGGACGCTTGTTCTGTTTGTTGTTTTAACTATCGCGGCATTTATGTTCTTTGATTACACAGGGCTTGAGCTATGGTCCGCGATCATAGAAACAGGACAAAATTTAAAAGTGATGTTTTTTCAACCAGCACTAAATCATTTTACTTGGGCTGAAGCATTGTACCAAGTTGGTGTGACCCTCGGACTAGCTGTATTAGCTACTGTAATTGGATCCGTAATTGCCTTTTTCTTAGCATTAATGGCTGCGACCAATTTAACAAAGGAATGGATTACAAAGATCGTCCGCGTCATTGTAGCATTTATCCGTGCAGTTCCGACCGTATTATGGGTACTCATCTTCGCTATTGCTGCTGGACTAGGGAGTGAAGCTGCCGTATTAGGAATGCTGTTTCATTCCATTGCGTATTTAGTAAAAGCTTTTTCAGAGGCTTTTGAAGAAGTAGATAAGGGGATCTTGGAAGCATTAAAAGCAACAGGATCGAGCTGGTGGCATGTTGTCACACACGGTATACTACCTTCTACGTTTACATATTTATTATCCTGGACATTCCTGCGCTTTGAGATTAACTTCTCAGTAGCTGTAGCTATGGGAGCTGCTGCTGGTGCAGGTGGTATCGGCTTTGAACTGTTTATGGCATCGGGATTTTACTTTGATCTTCGAGAAGTTGGGTTTATCACGTATGCTATCTTATTGATTGCGATTATTCTCGAAGTGGTTTCAACCCGATTGAAAAATCGCTATTTTCCATCCAATGTACGTAATTAGAAGGCATATGATTAAAACTTCATTTAGTAGGAGTTTTTCTTCTATTTATTATGGATGGTGAGCATCACAAGGGTGTGACCTAAGGTCCTTGCATTTAGGCGCCGTTTTCTCCCAATTCTCTCTTTTTTAATCATCATGCCCTTGAATTGGAAGTCTTACAGCACCTTACATGGAGGAAAAGTTGATTCTTTATTAGCATCCGGGGTTACCCCGTCGGTTTTTATAGTAGAGTTCCGTCCAGAGATAATTATTAAAGGAAAGAGCCTGATGCTCCTGAATAAAATACAGCAACTTGAAATGAAAGGTAAGTTGCTGTATTTGTGGATTATTTAGATAAAAATGAAGTTAGTGCCATTTTGTCTAAAACAATCTGTTTTAAAGCCATTATAAAATCAAATGAATCGTCTAGCATAGCAGTTTGGAAAAATTCGATATTCCATTTTCTACAGATAGGTTGAATATCGAATCTTATATCAAAAGTAGTCTCCACGTTTGATGTTAAAGACAAGAGTTCACACACTACCAATCCTTGGCAGCCTTGCTGGGCTTCTTGTTCAATTACTTCTTTAATATCTGGTCCTAGCCATGGTCCTCCATGAGTTCCTGCGCTGCGATAAGCAATGCGCCATTGCGTTATATTTGCTTGTTTAGCAATAAGTCTAGCTAATTCAGTAAACTGTTTCACAAATGCGTGATGTGTATCCTGTTTGCCAGGTAAACTATGTGAAGTGAAAATAACTAAAGCATGGTCTTTCCCTTGATATGGTAGCCAATCCCACGCTGTTTTTACGCGATTGCTTAATACGTTTATAAGTGATGTATGGTTATGCCAATTCTCCATATCCAGTACTGGAATATCACTATTTAGTTGTTTTAAGGCGTTTTTTACAAGAATTTGGTAATAAACAACCCCTGTTTTTGAATGTAATGGTTTAATGGGGAATGTAATGGTTTAATGGGGAATGTAATAATTTTAGTGACACCATCTTTAACCATTTGTGTAACAATGTCTTTTACAAAAGGACTAGTATGTTTGTTTGCAACATACCCTTTTACTGGTTCTTTCAAATGAGCTTGTAATGTACTTGCAATTGCTTTCATTTGTCTTTGTGTAATACTTCCTAACGTGTCGCCGATACCAATTTGTCTAAACTGATTTTTTAATTGTTCCACTTTTTTCGGAGGTTGTTTTTTTCCGTGATGAATATGTGTATAATATGTTTCTAAATCATCTAGTGAAGTTGGGGAACCATAAGCAAATGTTATAATACCAATCAATAAGAATCCCTCTTTCATATTTGTCTAGAACAAAGGCGCCGGGCACCCGTTTAGCAACGTAGCGAATGGAACGAATCAACTAAAGATTTAGGAATCATGCCACTAAAAACAGGGGTATGACGACGCCTGAGCGGCAAGCCCGTTTTTAGTCGGCCTTCCTCTTTGCGACGAACCGATGAGGCCTTATCGTAGGGCGCATTTCTAAAGTCGCATCGTTGCTGGGCTCATGCGCCGGACGTAGCTAGTCGGTAATTTCGTTGTCCCCAAGTACCTCATTTTATACTTTGTATGAAAAAAACGCTATTTACCATTATATAACTTATTTATTTTAGGTAGTATTTCAAGAATCTAAACATTATATAGCAAAATTTTTCATCATAGATGGTGGCTTGCGCTCTTGGCGAGCCATGGTGGTTTCATCTTTTAAAAAATTAATGCTTACCTTTATTTAACCAATCTGCTAATTCATCTAACTGCTCAACAATAAATCGATTCGGTTGGGATATATCTTTTGCTTTCATTTGTTTTACATTTCCATTTTTAACTGCTGCCAAGGATTGAAACCCATCAGACTCAATAAGTTCTGTGAATTCATCACTTGTCGCACTCCACTCTACAAGAATAATGTAGTCAGGGTCTATCTCGATAATATGTTCAATAGAAGCGGGGGAGGTTTTATCTAATTCTAAAACATCAGAACCCGATTTTCCTCCAGCAAGTTCAATTAAATCATAAGCTATACTAGAAGGCCCTAAAATATATGGTCCTGTATTTGAACCAACTTGAGACAACATGAGTACGTCGGTTTCTTATCCTTATTGTTAGCGGTTTTCTGTACCTGGTCTATTTTCACTTGCATATCTGCAACGACTTTAAAAGCCTTCTCCTCTTCGCCAATAAGCTGACCAATTTTTTTATAATTATCCATTACATCTTGTATGGTTGTCCATCTATTAAAAGAAGCCAAAGGAATTCTTGCTTTCATTAGCATTTCATTAGCATCTTCTTCAGCTCCATGTGTAAGTGTTAATAAAATCAGATCAGGGTCATAGGACAGGACTGTTTCTGGGTCAAGAGAAGTAGCGCCTTTTATTTTGTTTTTAATCAACTTAGCTTCTTCACTGAAATGAGATAGATTTTCTTGTTCCATTGTATCCGTAACAGTAACTATAGACTCTGGGCCAGTTAGATCCATAACTACTTCTGCAACATTTAATGAGAGAGCTGCAATTTTGTGCGGTTTTTCTGTTAAGTTTATTTCTTTACCTTCTATTGTAGTTGTTATTGGAAATGGATCACTGTTTTGGTCTTTATTTTCCGAGGTAGTATCAACCTCCGTTTCTTTTCCCTTTGCATTTGGAGATTCATTATTGTTACATGCAACCATAATGAGCATCAAAACTAACCAAAGTACTACTAATAAACTTTTTAAATAACGTTTCAAATTTATCCATCCTCTGTTCATTTAGTTAAAATTGTCTTATGGGATAAAGCCGTTACATAGTAGGCTCGTATGAGCGAATCATAGCGAATGGACGAATGTACGTCATAGCTTTTATAAATATGATCAGATGTTAAGACCGTTTCTGGGGTTCCTGCTGCTAGCACCGCGCCATTTGTAAGTAATACAAGCTGATTGCAAAATCTCGCTGCTAAATTTAAATCGTGTAATGCAGCTATGATTGTAACTCCCTTTTGTGTTAATTGCTTTAGTAGTCCTAGAACTTGCAGCTGTCTGTTGATATCAAGTGCAGATGTAGGTTCATCTAAAATTAAAATATTTGTTTCTTGCGCCAAAGCTTTAGCAATTAACACCAATTGAAGTTGCCCACCAGAGAGCTGATTTGCATAGCGATAAGCAAGATGAATAATATTCGTTTGCTGCATTGCTTGTTCAGCAATCTTATAATCGATAGCACTTTCTAATCCAAATCTAGGAATATGTGGATGCCTTCCCATCAAAACGATATCTCTTACAAGAAAATCAAAATTTAATGAAGTATTCTGTGGTACATAACCAATCATTTTCGCAATATCCTTTGTAGGGTATGTAGTAATTTCTTTTCCTTTTAAAGTAACACTTCCATTCTGATAAGGTACTAACCCTGAAACGGCTTTTAACCAGGTGGATTTTCCCGATCCATTCGGACCTATTAATCCAATGAAATCACCGTCATGAGCTGTTACGGATACATTTTTTAAAACATGTTTATTTCCAAGGTGAAGAGAAATTTGCTTTGAGGTAAGTTTTTCCATTTAGATCCTCCCTTTTCTTGACTTTACCACGAGCATCAAAAAAATTGGCGCTCCAACTAGTGCGCAAACTACGCCTATTTGAATAGTAAATGGCTGTATCATCATTCGTGATACAATATCTGCTAAAACTAGAAAGGATGCTCCTCCTAAGGCGCTCGCTGGTAATAGGAAGCGATGGTCGGATCCAAACATCAGCCGGATAGTATGGGGAACAACAAGACCAACAAAACCGATCGTCCCACTAACTGCCACCCCTGCACCTGTCATTAAAGCAGTTAAACTAAGTAAAATATACCTAGTTCTGCGTACGTTTACTCCTGTACCTTTAGCTTGTTCATCACCTAGTAACATTAAGTTTAATTCTCTGGAAAAAACAGAAGCAAGTATCATAGATATAATAATGATAGGGCTGATTAACATGACATGATCCCAAGTGCGTGCTTCAAGACCACCTTGTAACCAAAACACGATACTCCGTAATTCTTGCTCAGTAGGAGCACTTGCAATGAGAATACTCATTACAGCAGATAAGAATAGATTTACTCCGAGTCCAACAAGTAATAAAGTAGCAATGGAAGTTTTTTTACTTAATTGCCATACTAGTACTACTAAAAAGATGGCTCCTAGTGCACCTATAAAGGCTGCTAAAGGTAAAATCCACATGCTATATTGTGTTAATCCAAAATAAAGTACAATCACTGCAAATACTGCTGCACCACTTGATACTCCGATGTATCCTGGCTCTACTAATGGATTTCGGAATAGACCTTGCATAATAGCGCCAGATATGCCTAAAGCACCTCCAACCAATGCTCCAACTAAAACTCTTGGGAGCCGAATATCCATAATTACAATTGCATTTCGCTCAACAACATCTATCCCTGTTTGCATATGGAATTGTTTTAAAATAATAGAAATAGTTTGTTTAAATGGTATATTTACTGGCCCAATTGAGTTAGAAATAATTATTGTTGCTACTAATATTAGGCATAAAAGAATGAAAAAAGAGAGATTATTCTTTTTTCTTTTTTTATACATAGATATTTGATTTGCAGTTTCCTTTACTTGCACTGCAATATATCATCCTTTCTTTTTGAATTAGGAATAATTGTTTACCTAGTTTATTTTTTTTGCATAAAGTAAACTTTGAGGAAAGTCTACCAATTATAAAATTAAATGTCAAGATCAAATCATATGAAAATGTGTTTAAACTTCTACTAGTCAGTGCAATTTCAATCAGGTCTGGCATCATAAAACCCCTTCATGCATAGGCTATATTAATCGATCACTGGATGGAGGAATGAAATGGATATTCTTAATAAAGTGAAGCAGCATCGCGAAGAAGAGCAGCAGTTGAAGTGGGAAGGGACATTCGGTGAGTATTTAGAATTGCTTAAACAGCGTCCAGAAGTAGCGCAAACTGCTCATTCACGAATTTATAATATGATTAAAAGTGCAGGTATTACGGAACGAGATGGCAAAAAAATGTATGATTTTTTTGGAGAAGAGATATTTGGTTTAGAAGAGGCTATTGAGCGATTAGTGGAAGAGTATTTTCACCCTGCAGCAAAGCGACTCGATGTACGCAAACGGATCTTATTACTGATGGGACCAGTAAGTGGTGGAAAATCCACAATTGTTACTATACTGAAACGAGGGTTGGAAAAATATTCACGTACGGATGAAGGCGCTATATATGCAATAAAATCGTGTCCCATGCAGGAAGACCCCCTCCATCTGATTCCACCCCATTTACGTCAAGACTTTTTTGAGGAATATGGAATACGCATTGAAGGAAGTTTATCACCGTTAAATACGATGCGTCTAGAAAAGGAGTATGACGGAAAAATTGAGGATGTGCGAGTGGAACGAATTTTTCTTTCTGAAGATAAGCGGGTAGGAATTGGTACTTTTAGTCCGTCTGATCCAAAATCTCAAGACATTGCGGATTTAACCGGGAGCATCGATTTTTCTACGATTGCTGAATACGGTTCGGAATCGGATCCGCGTGCGTATCGCTTTGATGGCGAGCTGAATAAAGCCAATCGAGGAATGATGGAGTTTCAGGAAATGCTCAAATGTGATGAGAAATTCTTGTGGCATTTATTGTCATTGACACAGGAAGGGAATTTTAAAGCAGGTCGCTTTGCGCTAATAAGTGCGGATGAATTAATTATTGCTCACACGAATGAAGCAGAATACCGTTCTTTTATTGCAAATAAAAAGAACGAAGCATTGCATTCGCGAATTATTGTCATGCCGATCCCCTATAACTTAAAAGTAAGTGAGGAAGAACGGATTTACCAAAAAATGATTAACGAAAGTGATATGGCACATGTGCATATCGCACCACATGCGTTGAAGGCAGCAGCTATTTTTTCAATTTTAACAAGATTAGAAGATTCTAAGAAACCAGGTGTGGATTTAGTTAAAAAAATGCGCCTCTATGATGGAGAAAGTGTGGAAGGCTTTAATCAAGCAGATGTAGACGAGTTAAAGAATGAATTTCCTGTGGAAGGGATGAATGGCATTGATCCTCGCTATGTGATTAACCGAATTTCTTCGGCAATCATTCGGAAAGATGTCCCTGCTATTAATGCGCTAGATGTGTTACGTTCGCTAAAGGAAGGCCTTAGTCAGCACCCATCCATTTCCAATGAAGATAAGGAAACGTATATGAATTACATTTCTGTTGCTAGAAAGGAATACGATGAAATAGCGAAGAAAGAAGTGCAAAAAGCGTTTGTCTATTCGTATGAAGAGTCCGCGAAAACATTGATGGATAATTATTTGGATAATGTAGAAGCGTATTGCAATAAAAATAAATTGAAAGATCCTTTGACTGGTGAAGAAATGCATCCAGATGAAAAGCTGATGCGTTCCATTGAAGAACAAATTGGCATTTCAGAGAATGCCAAAAAAGCATTCCGTGAAGAAATCCTTATTCGAATATCAGCTTATGCCCGGAAAGGAAAACGCTTTGATTACAGCTCACATGAACGATTACGAGAAGCCATTCAGAAGAAACTATTTGCTGATTTAAAAGATGTGGTTAAAATTACGACATCTTCCAAAACGCCAGATGAATCTCAATTGAAAAAGATTAATGAAGTGATTGCCCGTCTAATTGATGAATATAGCTATAATTCTGTTTCCGCAAATGAGCTGCTGCGTTACGTAGGCAGTTTGTTAAATAGGTAATGAATCCATACTCATAGCATCCTCTTTTGGATATGTATCTGAAAGAGGGTGATTTTGCTAACTTTTTTTCTGTTTTGTCACCAATTTTTGTCCAAATAGTCGTAATAATTCAATAATAGGAGCGGTTATGCATAGGATATAGAAACGCATGATGAAAAGGTTGATTAATATTAAGGAGGGGATATAATGTATGAGCAGAAGGGAAATTTTGTCGTCTCAAAGGAAAATTGGTCCCTCCATCGCAAAGGTTATCAAGACCAAACGCGTCATATGGATAAGGTAAAGGATGCGATAAAAAATAACTTGCCTGATCTAGTCAGTGAAGAAAATATCATTATGTCCAATGGAAAAGATGTTATAAAAGTACCAATCCGTTCGTTAGATGAGTATAAAATTCGTTACAATTACGATAAGACGAAACATGTAGGGCAAGGAAAAGGCGATAGCCAAGTAGGCGACATTATTGCTCGGGCTCCAGGAGAGGATGGTCAGGCAGCTGGTAAGGGAAAAAAGGCTGGAGATCAACCTGGTACCGATTATTACGAAGCAGAAGTATCTTTAGAAGAGATTGAGAATGCGTTGTTTCAAGAGCTAGAATTACCGAATTTGCAGGCAAAAGAGCAAGCTGAAATCATTACGGAGAAAATAGAATTTAATGATGTCCGCAAAAAAGGTTTAATGGGGAATATAGACAAAAAACGAACGATTTTAACGGCGATTAAACGCAATGCAACAGAAGGAAGACCAGGAATTACGCCGATCTATGAAGAGGATTTGCGATTTAAAACGTGGAACGATATAACTAAGCCAGAGTCGAAAGCTGTTGTTTTAGCCATGATGGATACGAGCGCTTCAATGGGAATATTTGAAAAGTATGTAGCTCGGAGCTTCTTTTTCTGGATGACAAGGTTCTTACGTACAAAATATGAGACAGTGGAAATAGAATTTATTGCTCATCATACCGAAGCTAAAGTCGTTTCCGAGGAAGATTTTTTTTCAAAAGGAGAAAGTGGCGGAACGATTTGTTCATCCGCTTATTTGAAAGGATTAGAACTCATTAATAGTAAATACCCGCCCGCCCGTTACAACATTTACCCAGTTCATTTTTCAGATGGAGAGAATATGACCTCCGATAATCCACTGTGTATGGAATTGGTGGAAGAAATGATGCGTGTTTCTAGTATGTTTGGCTATGGAGAAGTGAATAGTTATCATCGCAGATCGACCTTAATGCGTGCGTTTGATCAGCTTCATAATCCAAAATTCCGTTATTATATTGTCAAGGAAAAGAAAGATATATACGAAGCGTTAAAAGCGTTTTTTACCCAACAGGTAGTAATGGTTTAATAGAGACTTGGTGAAAAAAATGCTAACTACTAGTAATCCTATTTGATAGAGGACGTTCAAAAAGCGCATTTAAAATGACACATTAACGTTTCGTTTCTAGTTGACTCGGTTCTCCTTTTCCATTGCGGGGATAATTCACTAGTGCTCATGTATCAATTTTGCGTACGGGGGGCCTTCTACTAAAACCGCCCACGTCCTGTGACGAACGTAGAAGCCAGTACCTTATGCAAGCGCGCTACTTGAAACTAACCGCCTTGGACGCAGGTGCCCAGACGTGCTAGTGTCGGCGTTGCAACAGGTCAAGGAAGGCTCCGACAGCAATACATCGCATGCAGAAAAAGTGTTTTTCTTCATCAAGGACGACTGCGATCTTAGCTGACCTTGCTCTTTATTATCCCATATATAAGGTGCTGTAAGACTCCTACTTCGGTAGTTGGATAATCTGTACTGCAACAAGTAGTGGAGATAACAGCACCTCAATACCAGATTCGTTCATCTAACAATCAGTGGGGGACGAAGGAAAACCCCCACTGATTGAAGCTGTACTTTATCTCCTTTTTGAACACGCATTTATATGATCATTTACCGGTGCATGAGCGGTTCCGCTTTAATGGTGCACCGGTTTTCCTATTTGACAACTTCAATTGTATAGATGGCACGATCGGTAACTAAAGCAAATCGTTCCCCATCGAATTGATAAAACGATGTATCTTTCAAAGGGATTTCATACATGGACTTCGGAAGCTGTTGATAGGATTTTGTAGCGTTTTCGATCTTGCCGCTACCATTTAGTTGTAATGTATGTAGTGGCTCGTAATCATTCATTCTATGTTTATTCGTTTCATAGGTGATTGTAGCTAAGTCGATAATTGCTACATCATAATCGTTTAGCTCTTGCTTGGCAACTTTTATCTGTTTTCCACTCCATTTTTGTAATAATTTATTAAACTGCTCCACATCTAAAAATTGTTTTGTCATGTTCCATTCCTCCTAGTAAGATATTTCCCGCTGTATGTAAAAATCATACGTAAAAATCTGGATTTTCGCCGAAGTTCACAGTGAATTCGCCGGAGTTCACAAGCAAAGCGCCGAAGTTTACATAAGAGTTGCTTGAAGTTCACAATTTACCAGAGGAAGGGAGTTTGTTTTTCGCTATGGAAGAACTATTACAAACGCTACTCATAAGTGAGGGTAGAGAAAAAAGAACGCACCTCCAAATTTAGATACGATCTAAATTTGGAGGTGCAGTTCAGAATGAAGATTCTTTTTACATGGTTGAATGTACTGCTTTCTCACCAGTGGTGCGCCGAAATTTTTTGGTAATAATTCCCTGATTTGGACTAAAGAGGAGGGCGCCAAGGAACAGCACGCCAGAGGCTACCGCCATGGACCCCGCAATAGAAACATTTAATTGAACAGCGAACAGGTAGCCAAGCGCAGCAGATAAAATACCGATACCGCCACTTAAAATTAATAGGACAAGGAATCGATCTGTTAAAAGATAAGCAGTAGCTCCAGGAACGATGAGCATCGCTACAACTAAAATTGCACCAACACTATCAAACGATGCAACGGTTGATAGAGATACCATCGTCATTAATAGATAGTGGATCATTACTACTGGAACGCCTATTAAAGTAGCAAACTGTGGATCAAATGTTGACATTTTAATTTCTTTATAAAAAAGTGTAATTAAAATTAAATTGATGACTAGAACAGCTCCAAGCATCCAAACAGCAGTAGGACCCAAATTGACACCATTAATTGTCAATGTATTCCAAGGTACAAAAGCGATTTCTCCCATTAGTGCATGCTGGACATCAAGGTGTACTTGATCACCAATAAAGGAAATAAGTACCACCCCTAAAGCGAAGAGAGATGTAAAGACAATGCCGATAGCAGCATCTGATTGCACACCTGATGAGTTCAGCATTTCTACGAATATGGCAGTTAAAATACCGACAATACCAGCACCAATTAACATAGGTACACCATCTAGTGATTGCGTCACAAAAAATGCACCAACTATTCCTAATAAAACGGTATGACTAATAGCATCAGCGATCATTGCCATTTTACGCAGAACGAGGATGGCTCCAGTGATGCCACAGGTTACACCAACAAGACAGCCCGTTAAAAGGATCCAAAATGTATAGGTCATGCGCGTTTCCCTCCTTTAAATACGAGCCCTTTTTTTGATCCAAAAAACAAGGAGAAGAGAAAAATTACGGAAGCACTTAACACAATAATCGGACCTGTAGGCAAATTATTGAAAACGGTACTTAATACGGCTCCACTCACACCAGAAATAGCACCGAATATTCCCGCTATAATCGTCATCAAACCAAGCCGATCTGTCCAATAGCGGGCAGAAATTGGCGGTGTAATTAATAGGGCCGCAATTAATACAACACCAACCATTTGAATGCCGATGACGACAACGGCAACAACGAGAAATAATAAGACACCGTTGAAAAAGGTGACGGGTAAGCCAATTCCTTTTGCAAATTGTGGATCAAAGATAGTAATTTTAAATTCTTTAAAGAACAGGGCAGTAAGGATAATTAAACATAATGCACCTATCGTGATTAATTGCACGTCACTTCGTACAAGGGAAGCTGCTTGCCCAAAAATAAAGGAATCTAATCCAGCCTGATTTCCTGTTGAATTTTGTTGAATATAGGTTAATAAAACAATTCCAAGTCCAAAAAAGACCGATAGTGTAATACCAATTGCAGCATCCGTTTTAATTCGTGACTTTTTAACAATTGTTTGAATCGATTGGGTAGCGACCAAGCTTGTAACGGCAGCGCCAGCTAGCAGGAAAGGGATGGACTTCACCTGAAATATAATATAAATAATACATACACCTGGTAGAGCGGCATGAGCCATTGCATCGCTAATTAAACTTTGCTTCTTTAACAGGACAAAGCTACCAATCACTCCACTGGCGAAGCCTAGCAAGAGGCTGCCCACCAATACCCATTGCAGGTTTGCACTAGACAGAAGAGATGTTAATGTATCCATCTCATGTGCTCCCTTTCACTGCTGTAGGTTCTTTTTGTAAAAAGGCAATTTTCCCTCCATAAGCCTCTTCCAAGTTGTCTAGTGTAAATACTCTGTTTGTTTCTCCGTATGCTATTGGCGTCTTATTTAATAATAATACATGATCAAAGTAATCATTCACTGTCTGTAAGTCGTGATGGACTACTAAAACCGTTTTCCCTTCCTCTTTCCATTCCTTCATTAATTGAATGATTGCCTTTTCTGTTGAAGCATCCACTCCGGCAAACGGTTCATCCATAAAATAAATTTTGGCATCTTGTGCCATTGCTCGGGCAAGAAAAACGCGCTGCTGCTGTCCGCCAGATAATTGACTAATTTGTCGGGACGCGTAAGCCTGCATTCCTACTCTTTCTAAACAATGCTTCGCCCATACTATCTCTTTTTTATTCGCTCGCTTAAATAAACCGATATGATTGTATCTTCCCATTAAAACAACATCTAATGCGTTCGTAGGGAAATCCCAATCTACTTCACTTCGCTGTGGCACATAGCCAATAATTTTCTTTTGCACCCGTATCGGTTTATTGAAAACTTCTACCTTTCCTGATAACGTAGGTAAGAGCTGTAGAATGGACTTAATTAGTGTCGATTTACCAGCCCCGTTTGGGCCGATAATTCCCGTTATCGACCCCTCTGGTACAGCAAAAGACACATTTTCAAGTGCGAGTTGCTTATCATACGTAACAGAAATATCTTTTACTGTTAATGCATACATATTATCCCACCTTATTTTAATGATTCTACGATTGTGTCAACATTATGTCTGAACATTCCGATATATGTTCCTTCTTCTGTTCCTTCCTCGCCCATTGCATCAGAATATAGTTCGCCACCGATGGAGACGTCATGTCCTTCTTCCTTTGCGCCTTCCACAACAGCATTAATGGATCGCTCAGATACACTACTTTCGACGAACACGCCTTTAATATTCCGTTCAACTAACACGTCGATAATCCGTTGAATATCGTTGACACCATAGTCTGATTCTGTACTTAAACCTTGAAGCCCCATTACTTCAAAACCATAGGCTTTTCCAAAATAATTAAATGCATCATGTGCCGTCACGAGTACACGACTTTCTTTAGGAATTTCATCGAATCGTTCTTTTGCGTAATCATTGAGTTCATTCAACTCTTGTAAATAAGCGTCCGTATTTTTCTTGTAGGTGTCTTTGTTATCTGGATCTAACTCAATTAATCCATCACGAATCGTTTCCGCAGCATATTTCCAAAGTTTAATATCAAACCAAACATGCGGATCGCTGACCGATGGGCTTTCTGGATCAGCTAGTAAATCTTCTTCGGGAATTCCTTCAGCGACAGGAATAGTAGGTTTGTCTTGCTTCATTTCCTCAAATATTTCTCCCATTTGGCCTTCTAAATTTAGCCCGTTGTAAAAGATAATATCTGCTTCGGACATTTTCTGTATATCTCCTTGGACAGCATTATATAAATGTGGGTCAGTACCTGGTCCCATTAAACTGTTAACTTCTACAAGATCACCGCCTATATTTTTGGTTACATCCCCTATTTGTGCAATGGTTGTTACAATTTTTACCGGATCGTCACTTGAAGCAGTTTCATTCTTTGCTTTAGAAGCGCAACCTGCAATTCCGATAATAAGTAATAAGCCGAAACAAAATAAGCTGAATTTCCTCATGTGTTATTCCCCTCTCTCAAAAATGTTTACTCAACGCAAAACTAGTCTAAAAAAATTTATCCCTTATATAAGGTGCTGGAAGACTCTCACTTTAGGGAGTCGGATAATTTGTACTGAGTCCAAATGGGAGATAACAGTACCGAAATACCCTATTTCGTAAGAGACCTTTAGGTCAAACCTTTGGGCTACTAACAAGCTATGGTGGATGAATGAAAAATCCCACTGATGGAAGATTCACTTTATCCCATTTGCCTGTGATAGTTGGGAACCCGCAAAATATTTAATATCTATTAAAAATTTTCCTTGGTGCAAATTATATGTTATGGATTTAAAAAAAGCAATAGTTTTTATTAAAAAAATGTAGGTTTTTTTACAAGCGTCCATGTCGTGCTCGTTTGTAGGGATTATCAATTAGCTCTTTATATAGCATGCGAAAAGGAACGGTGGTTGATTGGCTCGTTAGTTATAATTGCACAGCAAAGACAACGTTTCAGCATAAGTTCGCACTATAGTTGCCGTATAAGACTATTTATCCCTTGTTTGCGTTTTTAGTAATGGTTTTAAGATAGCTAGCCAAGGAAAACAGAACAAAAATCTGTAGACGGGTTAGTTGTTATTTTTGCAGTAATCATTCGTTTACATATTCATAAACTATAGAAAGTGAAATGGGGGGATCTTAGTGATTGAGAATAAGCAACTGGAACATTCTATTGCGGAGATAACGGAAATAGCTGCCGATTTTGGACTGGATTTTTATCCCATGCGTTATGAAATTTGCCCTGCAGATATTATCTATACATTTGGAGCTTATGGGATGCCTACCCGTTTTAGTCATTGGAGCTTTGGCAAACAGTTCTATCGTATGAAGCTGCAGTATGATTTAGGATTAAGTCAAATATATGAATTAGTCATCAACTCTGACCCATGCTACGCTTTTTTATTGGATACAAATAGTCTAATTCAAAATAAGTTAATCATTGCCCATGTTTTGGCGCATAGTGATTTTTTTAAAAATAATGTGCGTTTTTCCAATACACGTCGTGATATGGTGGAGAGCATGACAGCAACGGCTGAACGGATTGCTCACTATGAAATGGTGCATGGCAAGGAAAAAGTAGAAAAATTTCTAGATGCTGTTCTAGCAATACAGGAACATATTGATCCAACCCTCTTTCGTTCCTCACTAAGCTATGATGAGTTAGAAGAGCTAGAAAAAGATTCTCCCCAACAGAAAACTCCATATGATGATTTATGGAATTTAGACCAAGTATCAACTCAGCAAACGGAAAAGGAACAGCGTAAAAAGAAATTCCCACCACGGCCGGAGAAGGATTTGCTATTATTTTTGGAGTCATATAGTAAAGAATTGGAAGACTGGCAGCGGGATATTTTAACGATGATGCGGGAGGAAATGCTCTATTTTTGGCCGCAGATGGAGACGAAAATTATGAACGAAGGTTGGGCTTCCTATTGGCACCAACGGATTTTGAGGGAAATGGATTTAACTAGTGAAGAGACAATCGAATTTGCCTCTCTGCATTCGGGAGTAGTGCAGCCTTCGACACGTCAATTAAATCCATACTATTTAGGCTTGAAAATACTAGAAGATATTGAAGAACGCTATAACCAACCGACAGAGAAGATGAAGCGACTGGGAATTCAACCAAATTCCGGAAGAGAAAAGTTGTTTGAGGTTCGAGAGTTGGAATCGGATATTTCCTTTTTGCGAAATTATTTGACGAAGGAACTAGTGCAGCAAGAGGATTTATATTTGTTTGAGAAAAAGGGAAGAAATTATCAGATTACAGATAAAGACTATGAGAATATTCGTGACCAGCTTGTAGCGATGCGGGTAAATGGTGGTTTTCCATATATCACTGTGGATAACGGTGATTATTTACGAAATGGAGAACTATATCTGGTCCATCACTACGAAGGAACGGAGCTGGATATTGCGTATTTGGAACATGTGCTGCCATATATTTATCAGCTGTGGGGACGTTCTGTCTATATGGAAACAGTTGTGGATGATAAAAGTGTGGTGTACTCCTATGATGGAAGGAAAACGGTTCATCGTCCTTTATCCAGTATGTAATGTGCTGGAAGACTCTCACTTTAGGGATTTGGATAATTTGTACTGAGTCCAAACAGGAGATAACAGTACCGAAACACCCTATTTCGTAAGAGGCCTTTAGGTCATATTCTTGGGCTACTAACAAGCCGTGGGGGGGGTGAATGAAAACCCCTACTGATGGAAGATTGACTTTATAAAGTGGTCCCTCCTTTATTGGGAGTTTTTTCATTCCCTACTGTTTGGAGTAGAACAACGGGTATAACGTCAGGCGTTCTTGAAAATATGCGTGTCAACGAGGATATCTTATAAGCGTAATGAATAGGGAATTTAAATACAGTTATCTCCTGACTTACTCGGTATCGCAGAGATGTCGTAGGTCCGTACATTCGGATACAGGCGATTTAGATAGTCTAGAAACAAGGGCTTATTGAGTGTTTAGCTTTTCTATAGCTTTCTTTTAAACAGCAGCCTTATCGAGTTATCATTGTACCAATCCTGACTTCTTCTATTTGTAACTCACGGTAAGAATTTTTTATATCGATTTCAAAAGCGTAAAAAATACTTTACAAACGATTACGTTATAAAAATAGCATGGACAAATGATCAGATAATGGTAAAATTTAAGTAACACGTAAAGAGGGGAGTGGACTAAGATGAAGCAGTGGATGAAAAAAATAGCAGTCATGATGATAGCAATTGTAACACTTGGAATGTATGTGCCTGCTTCGTTAACGGAAGAACCAAGTGATGCTAAAGCACGTTATAATTCTGACTCAGACGTTAGCGAAACATCAAGCCCTGCTGTCTTAGAAGAAACACCTCCTCTAACAGATCCGATGCTGGAGCTATCGGAAAAAGCCAAAGAACAAGTAATGCGTAAAATGGGACCAAAAATAGCTGATCGTGTGGCTGATGAGTTTACGGCTGTTATTCTGCCTCATATTGAGCAAGTAATGCAAACAGTAATGCTCGATGAAAATGGCGAGCCGATATCCCATTATGGGATTACAGAAGACCCTGCGAGTGGTTATGGAGAGCGGATTTTTCATATTTATGATTATCAACAAGAGGAGAATGTGGTGAAGTTCCATGTGAGACGAGACCATCGCCCGCTAGAAGGTTATTGGTTTAATTTCCACTATCATTTAAAAGACGATCAATTTGAAACCCATTATGAGATCGGTGAGATTTTTTGGGATAAAAATACGCCGCCAAAATGGATGGCATAATACACACAGTCGATACGATCTACTATAATTAGAAGTAGGGCGTATCGATTGTTTTATTATGTAGGAAGCTATAAAATGAGGTGCTTGGGGATAACGAAATAACCGACTAGTCACGTCCGGCGCATGAGCCCAGCAACGATGCGATTTTAGAAATGCGCCCTACGATAAGGCCTCATCGGCTCGTCGCTAAGAGGAAGGCCGACTAAAAACGGGCTTGCCGCCCAGACGTCGGCATACCCTTGTTTTAGTGGCATGATTCCTTTATCTTTAGTTGATTCGTTCCATTCGCTACGTTGCTAAACGGGCGCTTACGCCTTTGTTCCACTATAGGAAAGTATAAAATTTTTTGGTTTATCGTATAAGAACATCTAAACGAGGCAATGTCCACTTCAAATGTGGATCATTGCCTCGTTATATATACTGCTATTCATTAACTTCTTTTAACACTTCTCCGATGGAGCGACCATGAATCAGCTCATCAGCATAGTGATCTAATTCAGTTGGCTCTCGATTGACGATGACGAGCTTTGCTCCATGTTCTTTTGCAATTAGCGGAAATTGATTGGCTGGTGTTACGCTTAAGGAAGATCCCAGCACAATAAATAAATCGGCTTTTTCTGCTTCAGCTAAAGCAAATTGAAATGCGTCCATCGGTAAAGTTTCCCCGAACAGAACAATGGAAGGGCGAAGAATACCTTGACAAGAGCAGTAGTAATCTTTGTTTACATATTCTTCACTGCTATATTCTTTGCCGCAAGATTGACAATGAAGTTTTTGCAGCGTTCCGTGTAATTCGGCGACTCGTTGGCTTCCGGCTTGTTGGTGAAAGCCATCTACATTTTGGGTAATGATGGATTTTATCCGTCCTTGCTTTTCCCATTCCGCCAGTATATAATGCCCTTTATGTGGTTGATACGTTTTAACACCTAATACTCGTTCGCGGTAAAACTCAATGAACGCTTCTACATTGGAATTTAATGCATCCGTTGAGGCAATTTTGCTAGGATCTTTCTGTTTCCATAGTCCTTTATTTGCAGAACGGAAATCAGGTAAACCACTTTCTGTTGACATGCCAGCTCCAGTGAATACGACGGTGTATTTTGCCTCTTGTAACCATTCTTTAAGCAACATGCTTCCCTCCAGGTTTATTCTTTTATCAGTACTTATTATACTAAAATAATGTGCAATCTCCCAGTTTACCTCGCGTCTAGTAAAACGAACACGGTTAAAAGCTTAAAAAGACGTATGTGCTTGGATATGTTGACACATTTCTCTTTTTTTACTACGACAATGATCATCAGTTGGTATACGAAGCAACAATGAGAATGTCAATATATATCAATTTTAGGTAAGCTTATTGCTGTAAGCTTGATTTTAGTCGAAATGGCGCAATGATCAAAACGACAATTAGAAACAAGCCCATGTACCCAATGAAAGGATAGAAAAACGATACTAATTTAGTGAACCCTACAAAGCTCATTGCAAAGGCAATCAAAATCGTAATGACGCTAAAGCGTCTAAATTGTGGTGTTCCGTTTGGTTTAAAGCGAGCACTAAAAGAGAAAAACATACTAACCGCAGTATTGAAAACCATCCCAAATAGAATAATGGAGTAGATCATTCCTAAAGCAGGGGATATTTCGTCAGCGATTTTTAAAATCGGCATTTCAAATCCGTCCACTAGCTTCATATTTGCAAAGATAGCGAGGTGGTTAAACAGAATTAATATTCCAATCCCCAAACCTCCTAACAATCCACCAATGGTAGCCTTTCGTTTGTCCGCTTCAGCTCCTCCCATTACAAGGGCCATCGACGCACCTAATGCAATATTGTAAGAAACATAATTGATTGCAGAAAGCATCCAGTTGGATACCGCAGAAGTTTGTTCTAAGGCGATAGGCTCCATGTTAACAAATGAACGGTCCATGGTTACTAAGCTATAAATAGAAATAAGCATAACTGTTATAATCAAAAAGGGAGCAATACTGGCAATGATCTGTACTACACGATGAATATCGAGCATAACCGTAAGGATCACAAGAATCGTCATGATAGCAATACCGACAAAAGACGGAAGGCCGAATTGCTGGTTGAATATAGAGCCGGCCCCAGCGAGCATTACAACACCAACACCAAATAACGTAAACACGATAATGTAATCAACGATGGCGCCTAGATACCTTCCGCTAATGAAGTAAATCACATCGCGGTGAGAGGTGGTTCGGGTTTGGCTACCTAATCGGGTTAACATCATCCCCAAATAAGTAAATAGAGCAGTTGAAATGATTACTCCTATTGTTCCAATATAACCAAAACTAGTAAAGTATTGTAATATTTCTTGTCCAGAAGCAAATCCTGCCCCCACAATAATGCCAATAAATGCACTGGCTATTTGTAATATTTTCTTCATGTCAACGCCTCCGCTAAGCATAGCTGCAAATTTTTATTATGGTGCTTTTTTACGTATTGTAGATCTTTCTATTTTCCCGATTATTTTAAATACACAAATGAAATCAACAGAATTCATCCTATATTTCCCCTAGTCAAAAAATGACACCTTTTCATCATATCACACCTTTCACTAAAAAATGAAATTGTCTATAATACGCTATTTTTAAGACTTTTATCCAAAATGTAAGGTGGCCATAAGACTCTCATCTTAAGCGTTGAGGAAGATACAAGAAAGTCCTAATTGTGAGATAACAGCACTTAAATGCCCGGTTCGTTCAAGGGACTTTAGGTCATAGCCTTGTGGTACTAAACATTCAGTAAGTGATGGAGGAAAGCTCCTACTGAACGGAGTTTCACTTTATCTTCAATAAAAATCCATGTATGATAGAAAGAAGACATACGTACCCTAATAAAATAAGTCCATGGGTATACACAAGGGGGCATTCAAAAGGTGATCATTGCGATCATTGCTTTATTATTCGTATCTTTTTTCTTCTCCGGTAGTGAAACAGCTTTAACTGCCGCGAATAAGATGAAATTACAAACAAAAGCGAATCATGAAGATAAGCGAGCTAACAAATTACTTCGATTAGTATCAAAGCCCGAGCAATTCATTACATCGATATTAATTGGAAATAACATTGCTAATATTATTTTGCCCACGTTAGTTACGATCGTTGCTATGGATTATGGTGTGAATGTGGGGCTAGCTTCCGCGATATTGACGGTTACAATCATTATTTTTGCAGAGGTGATACCGAAGTCTGTCGCTGCCGCATTTCCTGATCGCATGGCATATATTGTGTACCCTGTAATTCGTGCTGTCGTATTTGTTTTTCGACCGCTAACGATGTTATTAAATGCGATAACGGGTTTAATTATTAAACTTTTATCAAAAGGTCAAGAAACGAGTGCTTCTGTATCTCGAGATGAAATCCGGGCAATGGTTGATATTGCGCGCACAGAGGGAATATTCAAACAGGATGAGTCACATCGGATTAAGGGTGTCATTGAATTTAGTAATTTGAATGTCAAGGATGCATTAAAAACCCCTAGGGTGGATATTGTAGCTCTTTCCAGCGATTCGGATTTTGAAGAAGTACGGAACATAGCAATTCAAAACCCATTTACACGATATCCCATTTACGAGGAGGATATTGATACTATTATTGGTGTCTTCCATTCAAAATATTTATTGTCCTGGTCAATGGATCCGGATAAAGCACTCGAGTCATTTAGTGATATGAATCCGTTGATTGTGTTTGAATTTCATTCGGTTGATTGGGTTTTTCGCAAAATGATTCAGGAAAAAAAGCATATGGCCATTGTTATAGATGAATACGGTGGGACAGAAGGTATTATTACTCATGAAGATATTATTGAACTGCTAATTGGCTTAGAGATAGAGGACGAAACAGATAGAGGCAATGAACCGCTTGTAGAAAAAGTGACTGATACGGAGATTATTTGTAATGGAAAGATTTCATTACATCGGTTAAATACTATTTTTCATACGAACATCATCGATGAAGAGGATGTATTGGCTGGTTACCTGTTAAAAAAGATGAACCGCTTTCCTAATGAAGGCGAAGAACTGCAAGAAGGCAGCCTAACGTATCGTATTTTAGAAGTAGACGAGCGCATGATTAAACGTGTACAAATAGAGAAGCATAAGGAAAAAGCAGATGAAAGCCAAAAATAACGATAGAACTATTACCCTGTATTACTAATACTTTGCATTTTTGTATAATCAATCATGGTATAAAAGTATGATAGAGGAGGAGCATAAGTTGGAATATGATGCAAAAATTATTAATCGAATGAAGCGTGTAGAAGGGCAAATTAGAGGCCTACAACGAATGATGGAGCAAAAAAAAGATTGCCGTGATGTTGTGGCGCAAATGTCTGCTGCTAGAAATGCGATTGATCGAACAGCAGCATTAATCGTCAGTCAAAATTTAGAGCGCTGTATACGAGAAGAACAAGAAAAGGGCGGTAACACCGACGAGCTGATTCAAGAAGCAGTACAGCTATTAGTTAAAAGTCGATAGATATTTTACTTAACTTTGACGCCCTAATACTTAAGGTTTTCATGTAGACTGCCAATCTTGATAAAAGTTAACAGGGCAAGGGATTGTGACTGGGGAGAATGAAAAAAACATCCTCCCTCCTAGTTACACTCATTATAAGGTAGGGAACATAGTTTGGAAAAACTATAGTTTTTAAGTGTTCATCTTCACTAATTAACTATTTCTGAGGGTGCATTGATATTCCAATGAAGGATTTTGAAGTATTCTTGGAAGGAAGTACGGTATCATTTCACCAACTCCGAATTTTTTTCACTTAATAACACCATATACTTTTCCAGCCTAAAATACCTCCATCAACTTGCTTAGAAGTTTGGTAAATAAATTCTTTGTTATTATTTGCTAAAAAGGCACATGATTCACCGAAATGAATGTTACCAACTCCCTAAGTAATAACTAACACCTTTATCCCCGTATATAAGGTGTGTAAGACTCCCCGCTTTAGGAGTTGGATGGAAGATAGTAGCACCTTTTTCTAACAATATCCCAACTCTAAGACCATGGGTTAAACTCGATGGATAGAAAGAAAATGGAAGTGCAGCTACTGACAAGGTAACCAGACCCAAAAGGTATTTTCTATTGCTGTTGTTTCCACCTGAATACTCCCACCATGTTGGTCTATGATCTCCTTCGTAATAGCAAGTCCTAATCCAGCTCCGCCTGTATCTCTACTGCGGGATGACTCAAGACGATAAAACCGTTGGAAAATCCTTTCTTTTTCTCGGTCTGGTATTGGTTCACTAGGTCCGGAAACACCAATATAATAGCCGTTATTTTGTTTTTGTCCCGTAATGCGAATAGGTCCTTTTCCCTTATAGTATTGAATCGCATTGTCTAAGAGGTTACTTATGACTTGTTGTATTCCTTCTGTGTGGACATATACATCTGCTGTTTCCACTTGTAATTCCAATTGGATACCTGCTTGCTTTAGCGTCCAGCGGAACATAGAAACGCACTGCTCCAGAAGTGGTTTTACCGCCTGTATTTCTTTATGGTTATATGAGTTTGAAGTGGTGTAGTCCCATTGCTTTAGTTGATCAAACTGATGGAGCATCGAAGTGAGTCGTTGTGATTCTTGATAAAGTGCTACAAATAACTCCTGATCACCTTGAATATCACCTGATTTCAATGCAGACAGGTACCCGTTAAGATTGGACAGTGGTGTACGAAACTCATGTGAAATATCGGAAACGAGTTTTTTTCGATCTACCTCATTACGATTGAGCTGGGCAATCAATTGGTTATATTGCTGTACAAGCTGACCAATTTCATCATTTCTGGAAACAGGGATAAGGTCGGGATATTCTCCATTTTTTAGCAATTGCGTTGCTTCCATTAACTCCCGAATTGGATTTAGTAGTCGTTTCGATAAATAAAAATATAAAATCGAGGCAACAACGATGGCGATCATGACAAAGAGCCAAACATAATTTAATAGCGTTTGGTTAAATTGCTGCTGTCTAAGTTCATCCAGGTTCCCGACACCGGCCGCCAAAAAGCAAGCAGTATTATACATGGCCCAACCGCTTATCCATAAAGCGACACTGATTACAAAAAAGTGTAAAAACGTTAATCTCCACAGAAAACTGACAGGTGTCACGTTCATTCGTTTAGGTTGTAGTTTGGACAAATTTATACCCCATTCCACGAACAGTTTGAATTCGTTTTGGCTTAGCAGGTGCTTCTTCAATTTTTTCCCGCAATTTCTTTATATGGGCATCAATCGTTCGATCCATAACCATGCTTTCCGAATGAGGGTAGAGCTCTGTTACAAGTTGCTCTCGCGATAAAACGATATTCGGATGTTGCATGAACAGATAAAGCAGATTAAATTCAAATTTTGTAAGCTGAATGGGCTTATTATGGAGCAAGACTTCCCCTTTTCGTGGTTTTATACAAAGGCCATCCCGGACAATCTTCTGACAGAAATGACCAGTTCGCCGCAAAACAGCCTCCACATGTGCTACGAGTTCATTTGGATCGAACGGCTTTGTCATATAATCATCTGCTCCAATTTTTAGTCCAGCTATTTTATCTTCAATGCTTGTCTTAGCAGAGAGCATGATAATAGAAACTTCGCCGTTTTCCTGTTGTTTCACCCAATGGCAGAACGCTTCTCCGCTTAACCTTGGGAGCATTAAATCAAGGATGATCAGACACGGAAGATGTTTTAAAAATACGGATTTTGCTTCCTCTCCATCGGCTGCTTCGACCACTTCGTATCCATTTTTTTCTAAATAAATACGCACTAGGTTGCGTATCATTTTATCATCTTCAACGACCATAATTGTTTGTTTCATGATCTCACCTCAACACTAGTGTACCGCAGTTGAAGGGGAATGTGATACCGGAAAGCTGTATCTTTTCATATGACTCTTATACGAGAATTTGTTATTCCATTTTTTCAAATTCCTGTACCATTAAGTCATAATTCATAGCGCCAAAGGCTTTGTACTGGATGATGCCGTTACTGTCAATCATGAAAGTCGACGGAATCGGCTGAATTTGGTACCTATTTGCTACTTCAGTGTTCTCATCTTTTAAGATCGGGAAAGTAAGCTCGTATTCACTGACGAAATTTTGGATGTTCATTAAGTCGCCTTCTGTTTCAGTTAAGTTAACAGCTAAAATATTTATATCTTTATTTTCATGGAATTTTTGCATATCTGGCATTTCTGCTCGGCACGGAGGGCACCACGTAGCCCAGAAGTTAACCATTACTCGTTTGCCGCGTAATTCAGATAGCTGGATGAGCTCCCCGTCTAACGTAGGTAATTTGAAATCGGGAGCGAGATTACCGACTTCTAAACCAACTTCACTGGAATCTCCTGTTTTTTCTACTTCACTCGTTTGGTTTTCTTGGGATGTGATTTGATTTCCAGCAGGAGGCGCATCTGCTTCTTGTGCTGTTTTATTGGATGAAAACACAAAATCGTACAACGCCCAAGAGAACATTCCGATGATAATAATAATCAGAATTGCTTTTTTCATGAACCATTTCCTCCTAACCTAAGTTTGTTAACCATGTATCTTGAACAAGATTTAATAAAAATGCCGATATCCGTGGCATAAGACCAGCGAATAAAAAAATCCCCATGATAATCATAACGACGCCGCCTACCTTCATAATAATCCCACTATATTTGACGATCCATCTTGTAGAGCCGAGAAAGAAAGTAAGTATGAGAAAAGGAAGTGCAAAGCCGATCACATAAAATATAGTGTACCAGGCGCCTTGTGTCGGGTTAGCTGCCGCAACTACTAAAATGGAAGCGAAAATAGGTCCAATACAGGGTGTCCATCCTGCTGCAAATCCCATTCCGACAAAAACAGTTCCTAAATAGCCGACTGGTTTTGTGGTAAAGCGAAAGCGTTTCTCTTTCATAAATGAAGTGATTTTTAACCAGCCACCGACGAATAATCCCATCACAATAATAAAAATACCGGCAATTCGCTGAATGAAATCTCCGGATTCCCCAGCCAAGAGACCTTGAATCCATTGTCCTAAAAAGGAAACACCAATACCAAGGCTAATGAAGATTAGTGATACCCCAAGCAAAAAGAAAATCGCATGAATAAGTAGCTTACTTCTGATTTTTACATGGTTATTTGTTTCTAGTTCTTTTACACTCATTCCGGTTATGTAAGATAAATAAGCCGGAAAAATGGGTAAGGTACAAGGGGAAAGGAAAGATAACATCCCTGCACCTAACGCTAACCATATCGTTAAATCTGTTGCTGCTGTCACGAAGACACCCTCTTTCTTTTAAATATGAATATAATCAAACTAATCATGCCAACCGTAATTAAGAAAAGTGGATGGATCATATATCTGAAAATCGTTGTAAATGGCAACAAGTAGCTGAGTATAAGTTTTCCGCTCATCCAACTAATGGTTAGACTTATTAAAAGTATATGATCTTGTATACGCTCTCTCAATAATAGAAACAGAAGCAGTAAGAGTATCATAAGCACAAAGTTACCCCATGCCAATGGATTATCATGCCATACGATATCCATAAAATGATAGGTGAATGAGGCTACGATCAACACGGGAATGTAATTTACAAGCAGGTTTTGGATTTGTAGCCCATTCTTTTTTACTTGATATCTTATTTGTATCGCTAATAAGATAAGAGCTAGGTAAAAAGCTTGGGCATCACTCGGGTAAGCTAAAACGGCAATAGGATCGGAAAGAAATAATGGTAATTGCAAAACGACTTTAGCAACCCAAATAAATAAGACCAAATTTATTAAATAGGAGATCATGAGCTCTAAATTTTTTCTTTTAGCCGTGCTCGAAAGATTACTGGTTAGATAATAGGCTAAGAAGCCAACGACAAAGCTGATCACATTGATCGCAATCGTCATTAAAACGGTGGTTGATGGCATAAGCTCTCCTCCAAATTTCAAACGAATCTAATCATAGTATAAAAAAGGAATGTGAAAATTTGATGAAAGAGCATAAAAAATGTTTAACTGAAACGAGCTAAGGCATAAAGTTTCATTATTTTGTATCCATGAAACAATAAATAGTAAAACTATCATAGCAAATGAAGCAATAATGCGTTACAAAGATGAAAAAGAATGAATTATGTTACTATTATATTAGTTATCGTATAGCTTAATACTTTCGGAGCTGAATTTAACAGAAGGGGAGACGGTGTTTTGGGGAAATGTATAGGGAAGTACGTTCTATGAAATTCAATGCATGTCCGAAGACGATATACTATTCTGAAGGGAGACTGATTTGGTGAGTCTAATTGCAAAACAGCCGTACTTCAAAATGGAAAGAGTAGTAACGAGTTTGCAGCAAGAGGATATCAAGCAGGAACGGATGTTATATTTATATTCCAATAAGGTGATTACGCACCGACGTGAATTCCATATAGAAGATGTGTTGGATTTTTCATATCGGGAAATTTCTAATCAAGGGGGCATTTTATATTTACACTCATTACAAGGCTTATACACGTATACAGTAGAGTCTTCTCCAGAAGAATTTATTCAAACCTTTCGGAAGTATTTTAAATAAACTGGCTGACATGTTTACAAACAGCTGGCAATGGGGAGAAACTGAGCCATCAGATATATGAAATTTCTTTTTTCTTTATGGCTTAAAACGTGTTTATAAAGGAATACAAAGATCAATAGCTTGATGGGATGAGGTTTACAGCAAGTGAAATAGTTGGGAGAAATGCATGAGCAAAAGGAGTTACTTATAAAGAGCAGATATTAAAACCTCCTTAATCTTAGCAACCATTATTAGGGGAGCGGGGCAGAAAAGTGGAGATCAAACATATACAGTACTTTATCGAAGTAACGGAAACGGGGAGCTTTACACAGGCTGCCAATCGATTATATATTACGCAGCCTGCGATTAGTCGGATTATTAAATCACTTGAAGACGAGCTTGGGTTTACATTGTTTATTCGTTCCAGGAAGAAGCTCGTGTTAACAGAGGAAGGTCAGGTTGTCTATCAGCATGCAAAAAACATAGAAGAGCAATATCAGATGCTGTTAGCAGATTTGGACCAATTTCAGCAATTGAAAAAGGGGCATATGCGAATAGGTCTTCCATCGATTACGAACGCATTTTTCTTTTCGCAATTGATTGCTTCCTTTCATCATAAATACCCAGAGATAACTTTTCAGCTAGAAGAGGATGGCTCTAAAAGAATTGAAGAAAAAGTTCATCAAGAAGAACTGGACTTTGGAGTTGTCGTTTTACCGACGACACAGGAAGGTTTTGCTTCTCATGTTTTTATACATGAAGGATTAAAGCTGATTGTTCCGGTAAGTCATCGCTTCGCGCAGCGAAAAAGTATCACGCTAAATAACCTGGAGAACGAGGCATTTATTATGTTTAATCAAGATTTTTCATTACGTGAAAGTATTGTCAAGGCATGCGAAGATGCGGGATTTAAGCCAAAGATCATTTTGGAAACGTCCCAGCTTGATTTCATTGAAGAAATGGTTGCTTCAAATATTGGGATTACTTTCCTTCCAGATAGCACATGTCAGGAGTTAACCCGGGAAGTGACAGCTGTTGCTATTGCAAACCCGACCATTGAGTGGAAGCTAGCTTTAATTTGGAAACAGGATTCGCATCTGTCTTATGTGATGAAGGAATTTATCCGGTTTGCAGAAGAAAAATTACAACACCAATAAAGGATTCTCTACATGGGAAGGCAGCTTGCAAAGAACCTCTCTTGGTTTTAGCAAGCTTTTTTGTGGTATTTATAGACAACTCTATTTCCCCACACCCCGTACAAAATCAAGGAAAATGAAAAGGCCTCTTTTTACGTTGTCCTTTGTGAACTTCGAGTAATTCTTATGAAAACTTGGCGAATTTGCCGTGTGCTTCGAAGAAAATGTATACTTTTACAATGAAATTAAGCTTCTTTTAAGTTTCGATGAAAAAGGAGTTTAAGGACTTTATTTCATTCCCTTCCGTTTTCTTTGTGGCAAGAAAATAGTGTATTTTGCTCCAATAAAGCCCTTACATAACGTTTCGTTATGGAGGGCATTTAAAAACGGCATTTTACGTCCGCTGTGTCCGGGAATTATAATGGATAAGAAAGAGAAAAAAGATAAACGGGATAGATAAGGTGATACAATGCATGCAAAAAGAAGTAAAGATACGCGGATCATTCAAAATGATCAAGTATTAATTAACGATTTAAACAATTACCACACCTTATTCGGCGGAGTGTTAATGAAAAAGCTGGATGCATGTGCCACCTTGTCAGCGAGGAGACATGCAAGAGTGAAAGAATGCGTCACCGCATCTACTGATTCGGTTAATTTCAACTCGCCAATACGGCAAAGTGATTCTGTTTGTATTGAATCCTTTGTAGCTTATACAGGAAAAAGCTCCATGGAAATCTTCTGTAAAGTTATTGCCGAAGATATGATTACAGCTGAACGCCGAATAGCAGCAACAGCCTTTTTAACTTTTGTTGCTCTGGATGAAAATAAAAAGCCGATCGAAGTTCCAAAAGTAATTCCAGAATCTGAAGAAGAGAAATTTCTTTATGAGACTGGAGAAGAAAGAGCTAAAATCCGTAGATTGAAACGACAACAAAATAAGGATTTAGTTGCCAAGCTTTCAATTAAAAAACCTTGGGATGAATAAGGGGAAAAAGGAGAGGTTTGCAATGATTATTACATCTAGTTACCAGGAGTTAATAGATGCAAAACGGGCAATTGCTGCATTTAAAGCAACTAAACCAGAAGAATATCGACAATTTCAACGGATTATTCATTTGACGAGACAGCTTCAATTTAACTTTCAATATATGGGCTGTTTAATTATGGGGGAAGACTCGAGCAAGTATCGTCCGCAGGTGAACGATGATTATATCCTAACTGTATATAATCGGGAGGTGGGCAAACTAAAAGCAGATCCAAAAGCAAAAGATATTAAGGCACTCTTAAGTGCATATAAACAAATCGGCTATGGAAAATTATGCGAATTGATTCTTGGTAAAAAACCAATATCGCTCGTCGGTCCAGCCGTTGTATAAATAAAAACATACATGCCGAGCTTGGTTAGCTCGGCATATTATATTCATCGATATTGTTTTTTCTAGCTCCCCACCAACCTGTATATTTGTAAATTCCGATAATGATGGCGGTGCCGAGTAAAAGAACAAGCGGAATGACCCACGTGAGCCCGGCGGCAAACAGAATTGGAGTAAAGGTGATAACGGCGATTTCAGCCGGCGCGACACCGATATAAGCCAGTGCATAATCCTCCGGAGTTTTACTTTTGAGCTCAGGATCAACAATGCGCAAAAGAGCAAGTCCCATGGCAACAGTACCTGTGCTCCATCCCCAGCCAAAAATAGATTTTTCTAACCAAAAATCTTTAAATATATTGGGACCAACAAAACGGAATAAAATATATGCCCACAAGATCCCGAATGCAAACAGAATAATAAGTGGTAGAGCATAATCCATAACGACATTAAGATTAATGGATGCTATACCAATAGCTACGAGGAAATCAGTAGCTGTTCCGCCGATTCGCTCCATGACTCGTTGATCAATATAATCATCTGCTTTTACTTTGCGGCTAAGCGATTGAAATAAAAGACCGACGACAAAAGCAATACTGAATAATGGAAAAGATACTGCTGGAATTAAATCAGATAGTAAGTTCGTAATCCAATAAGCTACTCCAATGACAAACGCTATAACAGCTACATGAAGCACCAACGGATCGATGGAATTGGGAGAAACAGTTTCGACTCCCATATAGGAACGCTTATGCTTTGGGATTAGCCCCGATTGTAATTCACTTGGAAGATCTTTAAAGCTGGTGATAAATTTGGTTTTTCCTTTTTCTGTACTGCGCTTGACGAGAAACAATCCCCCTATTACAGCAACTAGAATACCAACTGTAGCTGAGGTCATGGCAAGATCCTCTGCCTCTTTCCAGCCAGCATGAGCGAAGCCTTCCCCCACTGCTGCTGCTGTCCCGTGACCACCGACGAAGCCCGCTCCTAATATTAAACCAAATCCGCTAGGCAAGTCAGAAAATAATGGGCTTAAAAAGAGTATTCCGAATAATGCTCCTGCTCCCCACATCGATAAGATGAGGATCACGGAATAGGAGAACATATTTCGAACGCGTTGAAACACTTCTGATAAATGTACCTTTGCTGCCCCGATTGGAATGGCAGCAAAAATCACTGCAATTAACAGACTAGGATAGGCGCCGAGTTGTTTCGAAAAAGGCAGCAGATTCCACCCGCTTGGTCCAAAAGCAAGTCCAATAAATCCTGCTAACATACTGGCAGGTAAGAATAAGGCTTGAATCCATTTCACTTTCGCTCGTAAAATGGTTCCTACCAAAAGTAACCCAGAAATAATACTAAAATCGATCATTAATGACCAAATTGTGAATGTTTCCAATAAAGTTCCCCCTTATCTACATCTTTTGTGAAATAATGGTCTGTGATTGTTGCGAAATGTGTGGTGACGTGCTTGTATGCGTGGCTTTAGAACAGGGCAGAAAATTCATTATATCATATTTCTACTTGTTGTGAACGGTTTCATATAATGACGTAATTTTGCTAATAATGGTGAAAATTTGACAATAGAATCGATCTTTGTAAATTACTCTTTGTGAAGCTGTCGAGAACTAGGCTTAAATATATAGTAAAAAACGCCACCCAGAAAGTATTTGTGCGTGTTGGCGTTTTTTACACTCTAAGCAACCATCATGGCTCGCATGGAGAGGTCTCCTTTTATCATAAAAATAAAGTTTTAACTTAAAGAGATTTATTTCATACAAGGCATAAAACATCTAGGGTTTATCGTATAAGAAAGCATAAAATTAATGCTTTAACCCCACATATAAGGTGCTGTAAGGCTCCCGCCTCAAAAATCCCTGCAGTAAGTTCTAAGTGGGAGGTAACAGCACCTCCATGTCCGATTTGTGTAGAGATCTTTAGGCCATACTGTGACAATAACCATCCGTGAGGGATGAAAAAACCCCACGGATTGACGATTCGCTTTTTAGGATAAGAAAAACGATGCAACGTATGAAGTGGATTGGATTTATAATGGTGCATTCTACCAGCCGTATTTTTTTGCACCCCAGCTGTTTTCAATAATTTCTTGTTTCTTTATTACTAAGGTTTCATGAGCGACATCCTTTTCAATATTTAGCCCAGGGTATAAAGCTGAATTACTGCCAATTTTGACACCTGGAAAGAAAACGTTGTTAATGCCTGTCCGAGTATAATCTCCTATAAAAATAGCATTTGAATTCTCCTGCGTGTAAATACGACCTGTAATCTTGTGTGGCTGTCTTGTATCATTAAACCTTAAAATACCAGATACACACGCTGCTGCAATGTCTACATATCGTCCGATTACACCAAACATTTCGCTATAATGAACAGCGGAAACACCTCTCATAGAAACCCCTTTAAACTCTGCATTATGTCCAAATTTATTCTCTTTGCCAATGACAGTTGGTCCTTCAATTTTCGCGTAGTCCTTCACATAAGAATTGTCCCCGATGAGTATGTTTCCATTTAAAATGGCTCCATTATCTATCACTACATTATTGCCTATGATGAGATTCCCATTTACGACCACATTCTTTCCTAGATAAGAATTATCGCCAACTTTTATAAATCCATTGATAGAAGCTGTTTTATCTATTTTCGCACTTGAACTAATATCATTTTCTGTCAGTTGACTCATCATTAAATCCAAATGATAGATGTTAGCATTTAATATGTCCCAAGGAAACTTCATTTGGAAAACTTCTTTATCGGCAACAATACCTGTTATTTGCGATCCGTCATCTATATACTGATTCAATCCGTTTTCCATGTAAAACGAATTAGGAATCATCGATCCAGAAATTCTTTTTTCAAAGCCATTTGAACTATGCATGATATATTGTAATGCCTCTTTACTTAAACTATAAACTCCTGCTACTTGATGAGTTACATAATGATCTCTTGGATGTCCTAAAAAATATTTGATTTCATCATTTTCTACTTTGGCGCAGATGGCTTCCGTACTTTCTTTCTTCTCTATTAATAATATAGAATCTTCAGAATCATGATGCAATATCTTTTTAAGATCTTCTCTAACGAATACATAGTCTGATCTTATAATTAACGTTTTTTCATCTAAGTTTGCATAGTTTTCAGCTAAGAAGCTTCGAAAATCTTGAAAATTACTACTCAGTTGAATCCCTGAATATTTCCATAAAAGATGGGTTACTTGCTTTGATTTATGCCCTAATAATACATGTATCTCATTGGGTTTTATGCCATTTTCGATAAGAAAATCAACTTGAAGAGTAATGTTAGAAACATTTAAAACCTCTAAACAAGCAGGTTGCCATTCTTTATCGTAAGGAAATAATTTTTCCTGATAATCACTACATAGCAGTATCACTTTCATATGAAGCTCTCCTTTGGAATAATGGTTGAAAGCCAAGGACTTAAGAAGACAGTTAAGTGACGTAAAAGTTAGCTTTCGTTCTTTTATTTATCCTGTATATAAGTTGCTGTATGACTCCCACTTCAGGAGCTGGATAATCTCCCTGCAACAACTCTAAGTGGGAGCAGAACCTAAATTCTATTTCGTAAGAGGCCTTTAGGTCATACCATTACGGTACTAACAATCAGTGGGGGATGAATGAAAATCCCCACTGATTGTAGATTCACTCTATTAGCGGTATACGGTATGCATTAGATGAAATGAATTTGTTTGGTACAATGCGAAGCCAAGATTAAAGGGTTTTCCATTTTTTAGATACGCAATATTTTTTATGTCTATAAGTGGTGAACCAATCGGAATGTTTAAATGTTTAGAGAATGACTCATCAGCCATTATAGCTGAAATCCTTTGATCGACATATTCGTATTCAATTCCTTTTTCTTTTAGGTGTTCATAAATGGAATGCCTACAAATGTCTTCTGTTAACTCTT
Organism: Virgibacillus pantothenticus; assembly: GCF_018075365.1. GTDB lineage: Bacteria > Bacillota > Bacilli > Bacillales > Amphibacillaceae > Virgibacillus > Virgibacillus pantothenticus. The sequence continues at coordinate 4,508,191 of NZ_CP073011.1, read as the reverse complement.
CAACTAAGTGGTAATCAAAGTACTCTAATTCGTAAGACACTGCTACATTATTCGCATAGCGAATTCGTTCAACAAGCCATAACGGATCACCTACATTAATTTGCATATCCACAGCTTGCTCTTCTTCAGCAGCTACTTTAGCAAGTCGCAATAACTTAGTTGAAGGTGTTAACCCTCTATTCTTTGCTTCAGAAGTAAAGCCTATTCCTGGCTTAAATCCTAAATACTTTGGGAGAGGGTTTACAAATGTTCCTACCCCTTTTTTCTTAGATAGCACTTTATCATTTACTAATTCTTCCAATGCTTTTCTCACTGTTATTCTAGAAACATGAAGCTTTTCAGCTAATTCTAATTCAGATTCAATTAACTGATGGGGCTGGTAAATTCTTTTTTCAATTTGATCTAAAATATACTGTTTTACTATTTGATATTTAGCTAAATTGGCTTCCATATAATTGCAGTCCTTTACAATAATCTAATAGCTTCATTATACCATGCATAAGTATCAGCTTAGTAAAACGCAGTATTTGAGGCTATTTCCAATATCCATAGTATTTATCAAATAATTTGTCATTATATTTATCGGCACCATCTAAGTTTGAGCTTTTAAAAACAGGTACATCTAAACCAGCTTCTTTCAACTTGTAAATAACTCCTATAATGATTGCTTGAGCAATCCCAATGCTTGTGAAATCAGAGGTTGGTCCTAATCCTGTATCAATTCCATCCATCATGTATGCTGCATCACCTTTAGGAGCGTGATTATCGATGGTTACATCTGCAATCTCGTACATTTTTTTATTTGAAGAATGTCTGGAAGAGACATTTGTCGAATGATCCATGGACGTTAGAGCAATTACATTGGCGTTTATTTTTTTTGCTTCTAAACACATTTCTACAGGAACATTATTTCTGCCAGAATTTGAGACAACCATTAATGTATCTTTGTCATCCACTTTGTATAAGTTCAACATACTTTTTGCGTATCCATCCAGTCTTTCTAAATACGTACTTTTATTCGGCATCTCATGTAACATTAATTCCGGAGGCAGCATACCTTTTACATACGCTAATCCGCCAGCTCGAATGTATATTTCCTCAGCTACCATATGGGAATGACCTGAGCCAAACACATAAAATCGGCCTCCATTTTTACAACTTTGGAAGATGAGGTCTGCTGCTTGTTCTATATTATCAACCTCATTTTCTTCTACAGCTTTCCATGTGTCTGTTAAATAATTAAGATAACGGACGATTTCTTTTTTTGTGTTCATTTATAGTCCTCCTTCATTGTTATATCTACATGTTATAACAGGTAGTAAATACATGTCAAGTTAATCATGCGTTTTAAATAAACTTGGTTAATCGCAACATAAAGAGTGTACATTTTTAATAGAGTCCAATAGTGTGTTATATCGTACATAAGGTGCTGTAAGGCTTGCCATTGACTTTATTGACAATGGCTGTGATGTGTATGAAGTAAAATACAGCTGGTTATGGAAGAAAAAACAAAGCTATAATAAAAAAGAGCTTCAAATCCTTGATCTAAAAGGATTTAAAGCTCTTCAATTGCCTTTCACAAGAATGCTTTTGGAAAATGGGAAAGGGCATTCTGAAAACATTGGTTTATTTATTAGTTAACGCGAGCTAGAATTACGATAGGTTTTCTTCAATTAAAGCTTCTAGTTTCTCAGGCAAATCACCAACATTATCAAATCCGTAGCGAATAACGACATTGCTCTCATCTAAATTGAAAAATTCTACTAGAAAACTATCTTCGTTTCGCATTTTTCGATCCACCTCAACAATAGCTACAACCTCAGACTCATAGACGAAAAATGCAGCTTCCAATTCATCTAATTTACGTTTATATTTTTTAGCTTTAGGCTTAAACTCAAATTCTTGAATAATTGGAAATTCATCTTTTAACTTAGATGATTGTGGAGTGAGCTCACATTTCACATCTTTTAATTCAAACCCCAGGCTATCCGCAGCGTCAAGAAAGGCATCCACTAATGGATGAGGATCGACTTGTATGTAATCGCTATCTCTTGGGTCCAATGCTTTTTTTATATCCATGCCTGTCTCCAGCCATACTTTTGTTTTCCCAAGAGTTGCTGGTGTTTTTGCAGGCAGTTGGAAACGGAATGGAATGGATTTAGACTCTTCAGCCTTGATTATAAAACCGTCAGTGAGCTTGAAGCGTTGAATGGTGTGTCGATGATTATCGCTTTCCTTATCATTGATTTCCATTGTGTGATTAGTTAATAAGCTCACATAGATTTGATCTATTTGCTGTTCCGAATTTCCTCCCTCTACTTCCAAAACCCCTTCAATCATTTCTCCAGGTACAAAATCTTCTGTTTCTATTTTTGCGTCAACTTTTGCTGAACCAATACCGATGGAATTGAAAAATTTCTTAAACATATGTAATGTCCCTCCTTTTCTTTAGTATAAATGAAAAAACTGTATTTTTATAGACAGAATTCAAATTTTGGTAAAAAGCGGAGGCCATGTCTGCTCTTTTTCAATAAAATTATGTGAGCTATATTACTGTGTTTTGTTATCAAAGCAACCCCTCCAGTAAAATAAACTGGAGGGATGACCATCTTTATTTACGTATTTTATTAATTTCATCCGCGACAAATTGCACATTTGTACCGACAATAACATGAATTCCTTTCGCACCAACCTTGTTAATACCAGGAACACCGGTAGCTTTAATCTTTGCTTCATCGACTTTACCTATATCTTTCACTTCTACACGTAGACGAGTAACACAGTTATCAATAGAAGTAACGTTTTCATCTCCACCTAAGCCTTCATAAATTTGCGCAGCCAGTTTGGCAAATCGTTGGCGAGAAGATGTTCCTTCATCTTTTGCATCATCTACTACCAGTTCTTCATCATCTTCACGTCCTGGCGTTTTCAAGTTTAACTTCGTAATTAAAAATCGGAAGAGGAAGTAATAGATGACTGCGAACACTAGTCCTTGGACGAGTAGCATATATGGCTTATTCGCGAGCGGTAATGGATAGCTAAGAAAATAATCGATAAATCCGGCGCTAAATCCAAACCCGGATGTCCAATGGAAAAATGCTGCAATCGCCAACGAAAGTCCTGTCAGCAACGCGTGTACGACATATAGAGCAGGAGCCAAGAACATAAATGAAAATTCAAGCGGCTCTGTGACACCTGTAAAGAATGCTGCAAATGCTGTAGCTAAAAGCAGGGAAGCGGCTTGCTTTTTTCTTTTCGTTTTTGCTGTATGGTACATGGCAAGTGCTGCTGCTGGCAAACCAAACATCATGATTGGGAAGAATCCCGCTTGGTACATACCAGTTATACCTTTAACCCCTGTACCATCACGGAATTTACCAATATCGTCAATACCTGCAACATCAAACCAAAATACCGAGTTTAACGCATGGTGCAGACCAGTTGGAATTAATAAGCGGTTAAAAAATCCATATAGTCCTGCACCGACAGCTCCTAAGTCAATAATAGCTGTTCCAAATGATACTAATGCGTTATAGACGACTGGCCAAATGAAAAATAAAGGAACGGAAATTACCATCATAGCAACGGATGTCATAATCGGCACGAGTCGTTTCCCACTAAAGAATGCAAAGGCATCAGGTAGTTGTACATGACTAAAGCGGTTATACATAATAGAAGCAACCATACCAGATATGATTCCAATAAAAACATTTTTACTTGCGCTAAATGCGGCATCGACACTTTCTGCTTCAATTCCTTGTAGCAGGGCTACGGAATCGGTGGAAAGCAGGGTTGTTACGACTAAGAATCCGACGAGACCACTTAATGCTGCTGAGCCATCTTTATTTTTGGCTAAACCCAATGCAACCCCAATAGCAAACAGAATTGGTATATTGCCTATAATAGAATTACCTGCTTGGTTTAGAAAAACAGCTACAGTGTTTACTTGGTCTTTATCAATCCAGTAGCCAATTCCAGATAGTATGGCAGCTGCTGGCAGAACGGCTACTGGTAGCATAAGGGATCGACCAAGTCGCTGTATATAATTCATCATAATAAATTCCTCCTTATAATAGTTATGAATTAAAGCGTGAAAGATACTGTCATCAAATAATAGTTAGTAATTATAATGAAAGCGTTACCAACAAGGTGGTGAGTAAAACAAGCTGTATTATTGGTATTTTTTAAGACGTTCGATGTGTAATGTAATATAGCCTAATTCTTCTGGAGGTAGCTCAATCCCATGGTTTGCAGCAATTTTTTTTGCAACGTTAACAGAACAACGGTAAGAACGTTTAAATTTCTTTTTAATCATAGCAAGCATTTCTTGATCTAACGAATGCGTTTCACAATGATTCACGCGATTTAAGGCAAACCTTAAATGTGTCATTAAACGTTCAAAAGCGAGCGTGTTTTCATCAAAGGTGATGTCCAAATCATGCTGAATTGCTTCAATCATATCTTTGACGATCGCTGTTTGTCTTACCGTTTCATGCAAATCACCTCCTTTAATTTTCATTGTATGGACATGTAGTGCAATAAATGCTGCTTCATCAATAGGTAGTTCAATATGTAGTTTATCTTTTACATGGTTAATCGCCCACAGCCCGATATTGAACTCTTCACGGTACATGATTTTTATTTCTTGTAACAATTTATTTTGTAAATGAATTCCTTCCTTTGTACGTTCAATGGCAAAGGAAAGATGATCGGTCAGAGCTAACAGAATATGTTCATTTAACTTTGTTCCAAGCTGTTGTTCGGCATAAGCAATAATTTCTTCGGAGGTAAGCAGATGTTCTTCCGGTATACGCATGATTAGTTCTTGTAATTTCTCATTTTCTTTTACAACAAACAGCTTTTCAATCTTTGTTGGATTAACAATGTCCTTTTTCTTCTTGTTAAATGCAACACCAGCGCCGATTGCTATTTTTTCTTGCTTTCCGTCTGATACAATCACGGCATTATTATTGAGGATTTTTGTAATTCTCACCGGAATACCTCTCCTTTTACAAGCAGTTCGCTGAAGAGGGAGGTGTGGAGTATTTTGCTTAACCCCACACAGCGCCCCTGCTCTTCAATTTTTTATATTAGGAAGTGACCGTTATTAGAACGGTTTCTTGCGCTGTACTCTTTTTTTCATCAGTAAAGCTGAGCTTTTTACTTCCATCTTGGTTATTTGTAATTATAATAGGTGTTACCGTGCTGGAAGCGTGTTCCTGAATATAGGCTAGATCGATATCCATAAGTGCATCGCCTGCCTTTACCACATCGTCCGTTGCGACTTTAACGTTAAAGCCTTCTCCGTTGAGGGCTACTGTCTCCAAGCCTACATGGATAAGGATTTCAGTGCCATCGTCAGCAATAAGACCAATGGCATGTTTCGTATCTGGTATTTGCACAACTTTTCCATTAATCGGTGATACGAGCTTGCCATCACTTGGAATGATTGCGATACCTTCGCCCATCATTTTTTGATTAAATACAGGATCAGGAACTTCTTCTAGTGGAATAATGTCACCATTTAGTGGTGCATAAATGATTTGTTCTTGTGATTTTTTAAATAAATTTTTAAACATAAGCTGTACTCCTTCTTCTTTAGGCTGTAATGGTGAAATTTTGTTTCTATATAAAGTAGTATAAACGTTTAGCGATAAATTGGAAACGGGGTTCAAGAGTATATCGTTTAAAATAACGGATCACAAGCTAATAGGGCAGTAACTTGATAGCCGGGTTTTACTACATATGTTGCAGTAAAAAAGGCATGGCAGTATACAGAGCCCTAAATATAGGTTACTCTATCATACCACCATGCCTAATCGTGTTAGTCACATGTGATCCGAATATTTATGTTAACGTCATCATAACATCAATGGGGACGAAAATCAACCGTTTTCTTTCTCACATCATCTGTTTCAAACTTTAAACCTTACATCCACGGGGAATCGATGTTTCCTGCGAATGGATGTAAGGTTATTATGATTTGTTATTGGCCAGCTACATCTCGTTTCGTAAATACAATCCAAGATAATACCAAGAAAACAACATAATAAATAAGTAACATGGCAATTGAGAATTCCAATGTCATTCCTTTAATCATTGGTGTGTTTCCATCTGTATATTGGCTTAAATTCATATTAGCAAACAAAATATACTTTGCCCATTCTTTTTGTGCTAACAAGACCATAACTGAATTTCCGCCCATCATTAAGAAAATGGAAATACCGATAGCTAGGGAGCTGTTACGGAGAACAGTGGAAATCATAAAAGCAAATGTCCCCATCATTACGAGTGGTACGATTTGGATTCCATAGCTTGTGAAAATTTCTTTCAGTAGATATGCGGTCTTAAACCCGTCATCTACTTGTTTTACAATTTCTGTGTTCGGGGCTCCAACACCAAAGAAAATGGCGCCTACAATCCATGAAAATAGAAAAACAAAGATGGTTGTATATAAGGCAAACAAGAGTGTTGCGATGTATTTGGATAGTAAGATTCCACTTCTGCTAATTGGACGGATGAGTAATAATTTTATCGATCCCCAACGGAACTCGTTAGCGACAATTCCACCTGCAACAATAATTACTAATAAGCTGACAAATGTAAGCAACCCAGCATTCTCTTGAACAAAGTTCCATGTGGTATAAGGTGCCGGTTGTATATCATGTTCTAAATAGTAGTTGTTTTTTTCGATGGTCTCAGTATTTATAGCTTGTGCGTAATCATCTTTTTTCATTTCTTCTTGTAGTTCCTTGTTTTCTTTCTGAAGTACCTGGCGCCAGTCCTCTCCTTGGTAGTCTTCATTCAAATTAGAGAAATTATTTGCTAAAAAAGCAGAGACAATTATCAGTCCAATTAGAATGATGTACATAATCCAAGTAGATTTCCGAATAAATATTTTGGATTGTTCGTTGTGGATTAATTTTAATAGTCTACTCAATGGTGTTCTCTCCAATCAGTTCAAAGAATTGGTCTTCTAACGTGCCATTCACGACATTGGCTTGGTAAACAGCGCAATTATTCTCTACTAAACTTTTAATAATCGCTGGCATTTGTTCTTTTTCACAACGGAAGGACAGGTCACCTTCCAGTTCAACTACTTTCAAAGCAAATTTTTCTTCTAATAGTTGTTTCGCTTTATTTGTTGGTGCGACGGTCATATGGTGGACAAGATTTCCATTGTCCTGAGCGCCAACTTGTTGCAACGTAACCATTTCTCCATTTTTAATGACACCGATTCGGTCACACATTTGTTCGATTTCAGAAAGCAGGTGACTGGAAACGATCACGGCGACATTTTCCTCTTGTGCCAGGTGGCGAATATGACCGCGCATTTCTCTTATTCCCGCAGGATCTAACCCATTTGTCGGCTCGTCTAAAATTAACACAGACGGTTTATGCAGAAGTGCTTGTGCAATTCCAAGACGCTGGCGCATTCCTAAAGAATATCTGCCAACCTTTTCGTTAATTGCTTTTTCCATTCCAATTAGCTTCACCACTTCATGAATACGTTCTTTCGTTACACCTGGCACCATGCGTGCATAATGCTTTAAGTTTTGCCATCCTGTCATAAACGGATACATTTCCGGGTTTTCAACTATTGCCCCAACTTCTCGTACAGCTTTCTTAAAATCTTGCTGAATACTATGCCCTTGAATGAGGACATCGCCTTCGGAAATATTTATCAATCCGACCATCATTCGGATAGTGGTTGTTTTTCCAGCTCCGTTTGGCCCGATAAAACCAAAGACTTCTCCTCGATTAATTGAAAAAGATAGCCCCTTGATGATGTTTTTATTACCAATCGATTTTTTCAGATTGACTAATTCCATTGCTGCTACAGACATTGCTTTAACCTCCATTTATAGTATAAATATCGTATCGTCTACGAATTTTTTCCTGTCTTGGATAATACGGTGTTCCATTTCTTGGCTACAAAAACGATTAACATGATAGCCAGACCAGCAAAAAATACCAAAGGGGTCACCAAAAATTTTTTCATCTATTATCATCCTTTCTTAAGGGAATGCCGTCATAAATTAGTTCCTACTTGAAATGGTACCATGGGCAATAGAGTATTTTAGCATGTTTTTTCTTACATCTACCTTTCAATTTTGTCACATATGATTGAACTGGTGAAATATGAATACGCGGACGACGATGGATAGAAATTTTCTTCACCTGTTTAAAG